>NZ_QFGB01000100.1:0-6252 GCF_004369245.1 Pelotomaculum sp. FP
TCGCCTTAGCTGTTCACAATAAATGAATTGAGGCTTATTGGTTTTCCTGTTCCGTGAGCAATATTTATTAATTCTATGTAAACAAGAGAATAAGGGGAGTAGACTCTAAAATTAGGGGTTTAAACCGATGTACATCTTGAATGCAGCATTGTTAATTGGTATCAGCGCCATTATAATTACCGGGATTCTCATTTCACAAGTGATTTTTAACTTTGGAGCAAATGGCAACAATCATATACTTGTTGCCGTACATAAATGGGTTTCTTATGCCTGCGCGGGACTCTTGGCAATCCATCTTGCAGTGCATTGGCGTTATATTCTGGTATCTGTACGCAGAACATCTGCAGCTTTTGAAGGCGGTAAGATAAGGAGAACAATCGAAACCCTCGGAGCAGCAGCGCTGCTTTTGGTCGTATTGTATTCTCAAATCATGCCCAGTTCGGATGAGGTGGCCCAAAATACCGTACCGCCAAAAGGTTCATCACAGGATACAATCACCACAAGAAGAATTGATTCCAGCAAAAATAGTGGGGTCTATGATCAGGATTACACAATTTTACAGGACACGCAAGCCGGTACGGCAGTAACTGTCAGTTTATCGGATTATCTTGGTAATATGTTTTGTACAGCCTGTGATAAACACTGTCCCTTATTAAGCCTGAAATGTGATCGGGGCAACCCGCAGTTGCAGGCTGCTAAAATTCAATACCAGAAGTTATATAGCTAAACAGCGTCACGGGCAAAGCATCTGCTTCTTTATATTTTTTCGAAGCGTTCCCCTATAATGGGGCGCTGGAAGGATGTGGGGGAGTTTATGGAGAAAGAACCATAGCAGCAGGTTCATTGTTAAGGGTGAGGCAATTCCATGCATTACATTGGAATGATCAATGACGCCATACAATATATAGAGGCTAATTTGCACCGGAAGCTTTGCTTGAAGGAACTCTCGGCCATGTATTATATATCACCCATGCATTTTTATCGTATCTTCCGGGCCGTGACCAATCAGACAGTTAAATCATACGTCCTTGGCCGAAAGCTTTCGGAAGCTGCCATAGCTTTGAAGAATACCGACTATAAAGTAGTAGACATTGCCTTCCGGTATGGTTTCAACTCTCATGAACAGTTTACCCGGAACTTCCTCAAAATGTTTCACGTTACCCCAAACCGCTATAGGAAAGAAAATGTCTCTGTTCCTTTGATGGATAGGATCGATGTCCTTGAGCGGGACTTTAGAAATGTCAAAAAGGACGTTGTTATTGATTACTTTTGCCGGGAGCTCAAAGAGATAAAGTTATTGGGAAAGGATGTTCTTTTTCATCCGGAGGACGTAAACGAAGTGACAGAAGTGTTTCGTATGGTGATTAGTTTTAAAGAAGAATTCATTATCCGAGGCACTGCGGGGCGGCTGTTCAGCGTCGTCCGGGCCGACCGCGGCGATCCGTCCCGCATTTATTGTTTCGTCGGTATAGCAGCGGAAGAGTATTGGGGAGACAGGTCCGGGTTGGCGGATCGGAGTATTCCCGCGTCCAAGTATGCAGTATTTAAGTATCCCGGGAAAATGGGATTAATTTTTCATACGGTGATGAAAGATTTATATAAATGGCTCGATGTAACAGGACTTGAAATCAATGTTGGCGCCGGGATTGATATGTTTGAACTATTTCCGGAGGATTACGCGCAAACCGGGAAATTTTATTTGTACGTACCGGTGCTTTGAATGAATTGCTGTAAAAAACCTCAAGATTTTACCTTCCATCCCGGTTATCTTTTAGATATATAGGCTAGAGAATTTTTAACGGGTAGGGGGGCAACCATGAAAGAGTTCAAGGATAAAGTTGCTGTCATCACGGGTGCTGCCAGCGGCATTGGACTGGGCATGGCCAAACGCTGTATACAGGAGGGCATGCGGGTAGTGCTTGCTGATGTGGAACAAGCTGCTTTGGACCGGGCTGAAAAAGAGCTCTCAGCTATGGGCGGGACAGTTTTGCCGGTGTTGACGGATGTTTCAAGGCTGCATCAGGTCGAAGCTTTGGCTAAGAAGACGGTCGAAGCCTTTGGGGCGTGTCATCTGCTTTGTAACAATGCCGGAGTTAGCGGCATGGAAGGTTCTATTTGGGAAAACAGCCAGACCGACTGGGAATGGGTTGTAGGCGTAAACCTCTGGGGAATTATCCATGGGCTCCGGGTATTCATCCCGGTGATGCTTGCCCAGGATACCGAATGCCATGTTGTCAACACAGCTTCTACCGCGGGACTTTTACCCTACCACCCGGGCGCGGCCTATCATGTCACCAAGCATGCGGTGGTGGCGCTGTCCGAGCATCTTTACCGGTCGCTGGCAGAAAAGGGGGCCAAAATAAAAGCTTCTGTTCTTTGTCCGGGTTTTGTTAAGACAAGAATTCTCAGTTCCTCACGAAATCTGCCGTTGGAATACCAGGGCAATCCCGCTGCAAAGCCCATGAGTTCCGGGTCGGAAGAGGCCGCGTGGAATTACCTGGTGAGAAATGGATTTAAGGTGTTGTCTCCTGACGAGGTGGCTGATGCCGTTTTTGCCGCAATTAAGGAAGAAAGGTTTTACATCCTTACTCACCCTGAGTTCAATGAGCTGGTCAGAAAGCGCATGGAAAACATTATCCAGGGACAAAATCCACCGCTTGGTCCGGTATCCTTCCGGAGTTAGTCAAGTGGACATCTCCTGATTTATACGGTTCATTAGAGATTATAAAAAAATGCTTTATACCCCTCGTCCCGGAGATCTCTCTGGAGGGGGTATTTTTTTAATTTCAATTTTAAGTCTGCTTTAAGTTAACACTCAGTTAACATTAAGATGCATAACTTATAATGACAGCATGAATTTAAAGCAAAAAAATAGAGGTGACATTATGAAAAAACAAAAATTCAGGCACGAGTTAAAACATTATATCAATATTTCCGATTATTTCACCATAAAAAGCAGGTTAAAACATATTGCAAAGCTGGACAGATTTGCCGGGAGTGACGGGACATATAAGATCCGGAGCCTGTATTTTGACAATCCTGATAACAAAGCGCTCATGGAAAAAATCAACGGGATCAACCATCGTGAAAAATTCAGAATAAGGTTTTATAATGACGACCCTTCATTCATCAAGCTGGAGAAGAAAAGTAAGACAAACAGCCTGTGTTCAAAGGCCGCGGCAAGAGTAACCCGGGAACAATGTGAAAGGCTGCTGGAAGGCGATATCGAGTGGCTTATCGCTTCCGGCAATAAACTGCTGCAGGAGCTGTATGCCAAGATGCAATATCAACTCATGCAGCCTAAAACCGTTGTTGATTATTTCAGAGAAGCATATATCTATGAGCCTGGCAACGTGAGAATAACTATTGACAGCAAATTGAAAAGTGGTTTGGTTTCCAAGGATTTTTTCAATCCGAACCTGCCGACCATGAATATAACCGCAAGCGGTCAAATCATTTTAGAGGTAAAGTTCGATGCGTTTTTGCCTGAGTTGATCAGGGATATAATTCAGACAAACGAGCGGCGCAATACGGCAATTTCAAAGTATGCGGCCTGCCGCATCTACGGCTAGCTAAGAAAACGGAGGTAAATTAAGTGAACGGTATTGATCAATTGAATTTTAACGACATCTTCAAGTCAAATATTTTGGATAAGGTTACATCGTTTTCGATGTTGGACGCGGTAATAGCGCTTGGTCTTGCTTTTGCGTTGGGGCTTTTTATTTTTTTAGTATATAAAAAGACCTTCAGGGGTGTTATGTATTCGGCAAGCTTTGGTGTTTCCCTGCTTTCCATGACGCTTATAACAACACTGATCATCATGGCGATCAGCTCAAATGTTATTCTCTCTCTTGGTATGGTCGGCGCGTTGTCTATTGTAAGATTTCGTTCGGCTATCAAAGAACCGATTGATATCGCCTTTTTATTCTGGGCAATCAGCGCGGGCATTGTTTTAGGCGCCGGGTTAATCCCGCTTGCTGTATTTGGCTCATTGTTCATCGGGGTAATAATGGTTTTGTTTGTGAACAAAAAGAGTACGGATAACCCTTATATACTGGTGATAAGGTGTGACGGCGATGAGAGTGAAAAGGACGCAATGGACTATATAGTGAAAAGCGTTAAGAAACATGTCGTGAAATCAAAGACGGTAGCCGCCGGCAGCGGTGTTGAGCTGACTGTTGAAATAAGGCTAAAAGATATGTCCACGAAATTTGTAAACGAAATCAGCCGTATCGCAGGGGTTAATAATGCTGTGCTGGTAAGCTACAACGGAGAATACATGTCTTAATGGTGGTGTAAACAATGATAGAAGGCAAGCGCATAAACTTGATAATTGCAATTGCTATGGTAATTGCTGTTATGTTTACAACCGCTTTAATCCTTTTCCCCGGCATGCTCAGTACTTCTGCTGCCACTGAACCCGAATACGTCAGCAAGGTATTTAACAAAGACGAGGTAACACAGATTAACATAGACATTAAACAAGAGGATTTTGACTGGATTCTTGAAAACGCAACCCAGGAGGAATACCGCAGCTGTGATATAACTGTAAACGGCGCCACCTTTTACAATGCCGGTATCAGGCCCAAAGGGAATTCAAGCTTAAGGACGGTTGCAGGAAACGAAAACACCGATCGATACAGCTTCAAAATTGAGTTTGACACCTACATTGCGGGGCAAACCTGTTTTGGCTTAAATAAACTGGCGTTAAACAATATCATTATGGATAAAACCTATATGAAGGAATATATCGCTTATGACCTGTTTGATTCCATGGGGGTTGTTACGCCCAAATATGCTTATGCCAACATAACGGTAAACGGCGAACCGTGGGGGCTGTACCTCGCCGTTGAGGTGATGGAGGAGAGCTTTGTAGAAAGAAACTACGGCAGTACGGAAGGGCGCCTTTACCGTCCGGAAGGCGCGGGCGCAGACCTTAAATGGACCGGGGACAGCGCCTCAAACTATTCAGGAATTAGAAACAATGCCGCCTATGACGTTACCGACAGCGACTTCGACAAGGTTATCACGATGATATATAACCTGAATAATGGAACGGACCTTGAACAATATTTAGACGTTGATTCGATCCTGCGATATTTTGCGGTCAACACCTTCCTGGTCAACTTTGACAGCTATACGGGGAATATGAAGCATAATTATTACTTATACGAGGAAAACGGTGTTTTTACGATTTTGCCATGGGATTTCAACCTGGCTTTCGCAGGCCACGAGATAAATAATGCGGAAGCGGCGATTAATCACCCTATAGACACACCCGTTACAAGTAGTTTAAGCGAGCGCCCTCTTCTCGGAAAGCTGCTTGAAGTGCCGGAGTATAAGGAGCTTTACCATAAATATTTAAGTGAAGTTGTTTCAAGTTATTTTGACAGCGGGGTATTCGAGAATAATGTGCAAAAGGTAGACGCGCTGATTGGCGACTATGTCAAAAACGACGCGACTGCTTTTTACACTTGCGAGCAGTATGAAAACTCACTTCCTGTTTTCCTGGAGTTTGCCAGGCAGCGCGCCGCAAGTATTACCGCGCAGTTGGCGGGAACGCTGCCTGCGACATCATCGCAGCAAGGCGACAATACTTCTAAGCAAAATACCACAGCTGCCGGTATTGATTTGAGCGCGCTTGGAGGTATGGGCGGCGGGGTGAGAGGTAACGGCGCAGGCGGTGAGGGCCGGAATAACCAGGGTATTCCCGCTGAGCAAAACAACAATAGAGAGCCTCAACCTGCTAATGGCGGCGGCCCCCCCGGCGACAGGAATGTGCAGAATCAAGAGAATATGGCTGAGATAATGGAAATTATGCAGGAAACTGAGAACGGCGAGCTTTCAGCTGAACAGATTGCCCGGCTAAAAGAATTGGGCCTGGACGATGACAGGATTGAGAGAATGAAAAATATGCCTGCCGGTATGCAGCAGCCCGGCAGAGCCAATGCCCGCCCCGGCGCCGCGCCCGGCAATGAAGGGATGAATCCATTTGGTAACAGGGGCACAAGCAATCAAATGTCTCCTGTGCAAATAGGCTATATTTCGGTCAGTGCAGCTGTTATTTTACTCGGATTATTGTTTGCCTGGAAATTCAGAAAACGAAAGTACAGCAGTTAATTTAAAGAGGCTGTATTTTCAACTGTGTAAATGGGAATAATCTCCAATATAAAACAAAAAGGAGAAATGACCATGACACAGTTAAACGAAAAGGAAATGCAGCTTGCAGCTCTGATTAGCGAAGAGTGTGCG
>NZ_QFGB01000101.1:0-5995 GCF_004369245.1 Pelotomaculum sp. FP
GTCATCAGGGCGACCTCCTGGAAATTATTTATACTTGAATATTCCCTGATTCTGTCGACTTGAGGGTTTTCCCTTCTTTATTATTATCTATGAGTTACCTAATTCTGGTTAACCGAACACCTATGAATAATAATGGGACTATTATAAAGATGGACCACTTAACTAGACCACCCAACATAACCTCAATGCCATAGGATATTATATCAAGCCTAGCCTTTTCTAATTTCAGTTCTGATGCTATATAGTTGGTAATTCTTATTGAAATTTCATGAACCATATTAATTTCAATCCTTTGGAATAACTATATTAAAGCCCGCGCCATTGTGATATATTTTCCCTCTATAGCTGTTAATAATCTTTTTTACTGTGAAAAGTCCGTAGCCGCGATTTTTACCCTTTGTTGAAAAACCTTCTTTAAAAATGTTCTTTAATATTTCATTCTCAATGGCCGGTCCGGAGTCGCTAATCACAAAGAAATATGAATCTTGTGTTTCACCTGATTCGAATTTTATTTCCCTTAAAAATTCTGGCCCTAAATTATTTACTGCTTCAATTGCATTATCAAGAATATTTCCAAAAACTGAAGTTATGGCCGTCTGGCTCATTTTAAACTTATCCAGTTGGCTTTCTACATTTAACTTGAAAATAATACCTTTTGATTCTGCAATGCTTCTTTTAATCTGAAGGAGCGATCTTAAGGTTGGGTGAGGAATATTGATTAACTGAGTGTTAAACCTATAGTTAGCATTTAAATTATCCAGGTACTCATGTGCCTCAGAAACCTGCTTGTCATAAATAAGTCCATAAAGAACTTGAAGGTGGTTAATATGATCATGTCGCTCGGCTCTAATTAGATTCATTGCATCTGCCAGAATTAAATTTTTCTTACTTTGGTTTTCCATCTCCTTTTGGAGAATATTATTGTACAGTAGCCATCTAATGACATATATACTAATTGCAAAGTTAGTTACTGCTATAAAGGCAATAAATACATCTTGAATATCAATTTTCATGCGATAGTAATCTAGTATCATTGAAATAATTAATAATAGGAGTACTTCCGACAAAAGAATTATTACTAATTTTTCTATTGGCTTTTTTGCGAAAATTGTATTCATATTTATCTAAATATCCAAATGTACTTTTTTAAATTTCAAGAAAATGATAATAAAAAACGATAATATTAAGTGTGGCCAACCAATAATTGTTCTTAGCCAATCATCTTCCCATATTGTTTTAAGAGTTAGAGCAAAAATTAACTCTAAAATATATAAAATTATATTTTCTAAGGCAAGTAAGGTACTTAGGGTTAACAATGCTGATATCAATGCTTTTCGTATTGGTAAATGGAATAAGTATTTAAATAGCAAGCAAATGATTACCAGACCTATTAAAGTGTGGACCCCGAAAGGGACTGGTAAAATTCTTACCAGGTATGAAATAATAACAGAAATTAGGGTAGCAAGTAGCAAGTTTTTTTGAGATGATTTTTCTCCAATAACAACTAAACCAAATGAAAATAGTAGATAGCTCTCTGGTATAGAATAAAATAAAATGCTAATTAAAGGCATCTTATCCAATTAATCCCCCCCCCTAGCTAAGGTTATACAAATATCTACAATATCCTTTTCCAGTTACCCAAGTTGCGGTGTTATCGACCTGAAATACATAGAAGATGGATATTTCGCTCAGATTGAGCCATCAGTACACTAGAGAATGAGCCAGCGGCAAGCTGAAAATGAGCAACTTTGACACTAGCAGAGTCAATATTTAGTGAGTAGCTGATTAAAAAGGTGCAGGGAGAAACTTTTGAAATCATCCCCCATCAAAAGGGCTCCACCATCTTCAGTTCCCTGTTCACTCCGGCTGGTTGGCACGCCAAGATCATGATTGAGGATACATCAATGGCTTAGACTCGACTTGAAACTTTAAATTTATAAATCCGCTAGTACGAAGGCTTTGAAGGCAATATCGGCAGACGAATAAAAAACAAGAGTTATTTTTCGGAGTCAAGTTCATTTCAAGATAGGCAAACTTTTAAGTTGATCATATTTATTCGCCAGCTCCGGTGACAGTTTACTAGCCTGAACAAGGAGATCTTGCGATTCTTGCACCTGACCCTGCTTGTCCCGCAGAGCGGCTAACCAGAGAGAAGCCGCTCCCTTTGTCTTATTATCGGCAAGAGCAGCCTGCAGGTTGCTATCGGCTTCAGCCCATTTTCCAAGCAGATACTGAGAAGATCCTAAGTAAAGTTTAACCGTTGGGGTTACTGTCATCGGTGGGGCATCTTTCCAAAGGCGTTTTTCCTCTTCATCAATGGTTTCTATCTGTCTTTGGATTTTGGCCGGTACTCCTGCTACTTGTTCAAAATATTGTTTCGCCGCGTCACGATTGTCGTCGTTTAGTTCGTTATATCCGGCTACGAAGTAGGTCTGGGATAGGAGCTCGTACCGCTGGATCTCGAATGGGGCCAGGGAAAGTGCTTTATGGGCGGCCTGCACGGCTTCATCATTTTTCTTCGCTGCCACATAGATGACGGACAAATCTGCGTAGCGGGCGTCGTTGTATTGACTCAATTTCACCGCCAGACAGGCCTCAGCAATGCTCTGATCCATTTTGCCCTGAGCCAGATAGAGATGGGCGAGATCAACCCGGTAAACAGGATCAAGGTGATAAGTGGCGTTAGTTGGATTATAAACTGAAGCTTTTTGTAACAGGGCAAGGGCTTGATCGTAACTTTTCGCGTGCTTTGCGTTTGTGTAACTGTTACTGGAAGTTACTAGAGCACCGCTGAAAATAAGCAGCAAAACCGTCACCACCGACGCTCCGACTAGAACGGCATTATTGGGCGGCACATATCTCCTGCTATTCTTCTCTTCGGCTTTGTTTGTTGAATGGCTCAAGATACCCCTTGCCAGACCAAAAAGGGTCCAGAGCACCATGGAGAGAGCAGATAAGGAAAGATCGAAATCAATGACGGCGTGTGCCCCCACTGAAAGCGCTGCTATGGTGATGGTCCAGATCAAGATCCCGGCGGAGACATCCTCTTTTGCCCCATGGTAGAGCCTGTTGGCGATGTATAAAAAGGTGACCCATATACCCAGTATAGTAAGTAGCCCGAGGGCGCCCGCTTCCACCATAATCTGGAAGTAATTCCCGTGTACCTGGTTGGAAGTATAGAAATAGCCCTGGAAGGCGCGGTAGGCCTCCTGCCAGCCACCGCCGCCCCAGCCGATGATGGAACGCTCCCTGAACATCTTCATGGCATCATGATAGAAGTAAAAACGCTCGATAGCATTCCTGAACTTTAATATTATCTGTTCTGTGATTTTTTTTACGATATCGGGATGAGTATTCAAATAATATCCCAGCCCGACAGCAAGTACAATAACAACCAGCAACAAGATACCAATAGTTATTTTCTTATTTCCTTCAATCCGCCAACAAATACCCCTTTTTTCTGCAGACAAATATAGAAATTGTCCCGTTAGCGTCACTGTTAAACCAATAAAAATCCACAACCATGCCAGGACCATCTTTTGAGTGGAAACAGCTGAAAGAAACTGCCAGATGGCAATAGTCGAAGACATCCCAATAAGAGCAAAATGTAAAATTACCGGTATCCTGTTACATTTAGACAAACCAATGATGAAAAGGACAAAAACAAGTGAAAATACCAGGAGTCCACCATATGACTTAGTACCAAGAAGTACTGCAAAGAGCAGGAAATTCCCGGCGGCATATAGATAATGGCTAATATTGTTTAAATTCAACCATGCAGGAACGTATTTCGATATTGTTAGTTTAACTACACCGTCCAATTCTTGTAAACTGGTCTTCCGCCAGAGGTAAAGTCCGATAAATATTACCGCTGCCAGATAGCTTGCCAGGGCGTTGGGGTACTGGAAGGAGGAATAAATCCGCCCGTTCAGAAAGCCGTCATTAATTTCAATGATCCCGGTGGCGGTGGCCAACCCTGCCAAAGCCACGCCGACGGCACTTATATAGATGATATGTAAAATGGTGACAATATCTTTATCGTTTCTTACGAGCCGTGAGGACAGCCAGTAAACCATAAAATACAGGGCGGTCTTGACCACCTCGTCTACCGCTAGTCCATAGTTGGCGGCCTGAAAGGCCGAAATAAGGTAGACTATGGGAAAGGCCAGGACGAAGTAGTCCAGCGGGTGGGAAAGGAAGCTGTTGTCACGCTTCGACCACTTCCACAGCCAGGCAACCCCGAAGAGAACGGTGGCAAAAAACAGTGCCCGTTCCTGCTCGGGCTGGAAGAATAATCCTCTGAAGTAAGGTGGCAGGAACAGTAAAACCCCCATTCCCCAAAAGGCAATCGCGTGGCCTAAATCCAATTGATTATTTTGGAGATTGCTCTTAACCGCTTCAATTTTCTTTTTATTCTTCGATTTCGCTGCAACCACTAGATTGGCTCCTTCTTTTTTCAATGTTATCTTTTATTAGGTTTTTACTAAATACAATGTTGTTTATTTCTGTATTAATTTACAAATACCTTCTTGGTCTGACTTTTTTGTCAAATTGGCATTTAAGTTTATTAGCAAGTTCCCGATCCTTCAGCAAACAATGATATGGCACAAGGTATTGTCAGGTGAAAATATTATAAAAAGGAGTGCAACTAATTCATCAATTGGCTATTTTGCATACATATTATATTCCTCCTCTTATATTCCTCCTCAAAATTATTTCAAACTTGGTCCTATATTACGAGGTATAATTACCTGCTAGAATTGCGATTCACTAATTCTATAATAGGGGATAAAGACTTTTTCAGTGTATTATAGGTCAGTAAAACAGTATATTAGGTAAATAATATTGATAAGCATTGTAATATCACTATAATCTAATTATAGAGAATATTGTATATTAAGTATTATTTGAGTTTACTCTTGTAGGTTACAGTATTCCTCCGTTTAGCAGGGTGAGCAATTCATCAGGCCGAACTTAACAGGAACATATATGTAGCCTCGTTACACGCAAGCCCGGTGGCCAAGCTAGTCTATGTTAGGCAAAGGCAGCATGATAAAGAGAAAAGACTAACCGTATAGCTTTTCACCCTCCTAAGGGGTATCCGGCGGCGACATGATGAAAAGAGTACGACAGCAAATATTTGACTTTGCAAATTTATACCTTAAATATTCTTGGATACAGCATTTGTATCGGACGAGACTACTGAGAGGCTGGAAGAACTATTTTTAGTATAGTTTTTCATAGTTTTTCTCCGATATTTCTAAGAATAATGGTTGTCTGAACTTATGCAAGTAATATATATTAAAAAAAGAAAACCTAAGGTTAAAATATGATAAATAAAAAATTTAATGAGAAATTAAAATATAAGTTTGCATTCTTTTGCAGAAAAGACTATCTCTATATAAAAAAAATACTTTTTTTTGTTAAACCATATAAATATTTATTTATTGCAACATTTATTATTATAATAACAGGAATTGCCTTAAGTTTAATACAACCACTGCTATGGGGTAAAATTTTATCCAGCTTATTTATGAAAAATTACGACCAATCATTTGTTTATACCTTATTTTTTTTTGTTGTATTTGCATTTCAAGCATTGTTAAGTTATATTCAAGGCTACTCATCTACTAACCTAATAAATAAAGTAATTTATGATCTGAAAAATAAGTTATATAAAAAAATTTTAAATATGCCAGTTAAATATTTCGATGAAATGGGAACTGGTGACTTTGTTTCACGTATTCACAATGATACCTCGGTTGTTTCATTCGTTATAATGAATTTATTTATTAACACAGCTGTTGATATATTAAAAATTTTTGTTGTAGGAATAACAGTATTCAATATAAACGCGTTACTGGCATCCATCCGTGATCGGTTTACCATAATATGTAATTAACAAGTCATAATAATTATATGGTTATACTAACCAATAGTGGAAACTGAGGTTTACTTCGGTTCATATGTTGTCCAGGGATCAATTAACCGTTCC
>NZ_QFGB01000102.1:0-5849 GCF_004369245.1 Pelotomaculum sp. FP
CACCCTGTACAATCAAGATCTCGGACTGGACAAAAAGCCCCGTACCTACCGCAAGCGGGCGAGAAAAGACTATCTGAAAATAGCCAAACAACGAAAACCACTCGCAAAGTCTATTCGAAAGGCTATCGGTAAACAGCTGGGATACCTTCGCAGAACCTTAACACGATTGATTTTCTTCTAAAGTGTGATGGGCACGGCAATTTGAGTAACCGGCAGTCTAGCGAACTGGAAACTATTCGTACCCTCTACGCCCAGCAGCGAGAGAGGTACCAGACAAAAACACACCGGGTCGATGATCGTATAGTCAGTATTTCACAGCCCCATGTGCGTCCAATAGTAAGAGGCAAGGCCAGGGCAGAGACCGAGTTTGGGGCTAAAGTGGCCATCAGCATGGTGGATGGATACGCCTTCATCGATCATCTTAGCTGGGATTCCTTCAACGAAAGTCTTGACTTAAAACAAGCGGTTGAAAACTACAAGCAACGCTATGGTTACTATCCGGAAGCAGTTCTGGCAGACCAGTTATACCGTAACCGTGAGAACCTCTCTTTCTGCAGGGAACATGGCATCAGGCTGAGCGGGCCGCCACTTGGGCGTCGTCCAGTCGATAGCAAACAAGCGAAGGAGATCTCACGCCAGGATATGAGAGAGCGCAACGCTGTTGAAGGTGGCTTTGGCGTATGCAAGCGCAGATACGGCCTGGCCAGAATTATGGCACGCCTCAAAGAGACAGCAGAAAGCGTCATTGCACTGCAGTTCCTGGTGATGAACTTGGAACACCGGCTCCGGTTTCTTTTTTACCATTTTATATGCGCCATCTTGAAGGCTTTTGGGAGCCAAAATTGCACTGTTTATATGGTTGTCTAAAATCAGTTTTTTAAAATCAGAACCTATTCAGCAAGCCCTAATTATGATATTATTTATTGGCTTATAAAATTAATTAATATACATTCTTAAGCATAACCAAAATATCTTCTGCGGTTGGTATACGCGGGCTGAATTTAACCATGTCATGTTTTAATGTAGTTTCGGTTATTGAAGCAAACGAATCCTCCGAAATCCCAATTTCCCTCAAATGAGTAGGCAATCCTACATTTTTAACAAGTGTTTTAACCGTCCGGACAGCCGATGAGGCAACTGTATGCAAGGTTTTACCCTCAAAAGACATTCCCATAGCACAAGCTAAATCAGCAAATTTATACGGATTTATAGTTAAATTGTATTCCATAACATAAGGCAACATAATGCCTATTGCTACTCCGTGACTCACTTTTACATGCCCGCTCAAAGATGCTCCTATGGAGTGAGTCAATCCCAGGGAAGCATTATTTAAAGCCATCCCTGCCAGTGTACTTCCCAAAGCAACATTTGTTCTAGCCACAATGTCCTTACCGTCTGCCACTGCAGGCTCTAGATAAGTAGTTATTAAATCAATGGCTTTTATGGCTAGAGTATCTGAATAGGGCGATGATATTGTGGAAATGTATGCCTCAATTGCATGAGAAAGGGCATCAATGCCGCTAGCAGCTGTTATCCTTGCTGGGGCTGATATCATCATTAGAGGATCCACAAAAGCTATATCAGAAGCCAGATATTCACTGGCAATTGTCACTTTTTTGTTTTGCCCACAATCGGTGAATACTGCAAAAATAGTAACCTCACTGCCGGTGCCGGCCGTAGTGGGAATAGACAAAAGCGGTATTTTTGGCTTAAATATCACTTTATTCTCTCCCACATAATCGCCAATCTCGCCGCCGTTTTCGAAAAGCACCCGTGCCCCTTTTGCAACATCCATCAAACTTCCACCACCTAGAGCAACCAAACAGTCAGTATCTAATAGTCGCATTAAAATAGTAACTCTGCCTGCAGTCGCAAACCCCGGTTCTGAATCCACATCACTAAAAATATCAACTAACAGGCCGCTACTCCTTAGTAAATCTTGAATTTCTTCAGCTAAACTTTTACGATACCGGGATCAGTTATAAGCAAAATCTTACTTTTTCCCATTTCCTTGATCGTTCCTGCTAGGCGATCATAAACAACTCCGTTGCCGAAAAAAACTTTTGTCCCTACAAGAAAAGAAAAATTCAAGTTTGACATATAATAACCCCTATAAATATATTCGTCAGGTATAATACTCAGCCAGCATCTTTTCAATTAAGATAGATTCTTGATTGGTCACCAATCGCCAATCAACCAACCATGCCAATAAGCATAATCCTTACAAGATCTCCATTTTGAACTATATATTCACCATCTACAAACCATTCATTTACTACTACAGAAAAGTCTTCAGGTCTATATTTGATTTTTTTTATATTTTCATTTAAAACTTTATTCACTATCGAACTAACCTTGATTGCCTTTTCATTTACCTCTACACATCTTATGTTTTGTCCATTACCATGCATTAATGGGGGATATGTTTTTAAAAATAGGTCATTTCAAACACCTCATTAATAAAGTTAAGCAGTTTTACCCCGATAAGCAATGCTATGTTACTAGTTTTCCAGTGACTTGATAATTTTTTGCCAATCACAGTATTGTACAATATTTTCCACAGCTATATTAATACCGGTTGTATCATCACTACGAATGTGTCTTGCAACTTTAGAAATCTTTTCAATAGTTGTATAGGTGTCATCGCGTACCAAAATAACGGTGACGCCCTTTTCTGCCGCCCGAGAAACAACCTTTACATCGGGATAAAGACCTCCAGTTAAGATTAACGCTGAGGTATTAGTCTCAAGGGTAGCCAATGCCAGATCGGCCCGGTCGCCTCCAATAATAACTGCTTTATTTGCCAAGCGCCGCATATACTGCAGGGCGCTTTCTGTAGTCATGGCACCGACAATGACTTCCTCCACAATCTGGTCTAATTTATCTTCTCCGGTAAGCAATTCACCACCAAGTGTCTCATAATATTCCGAAACTGTCGGTGAAGCAAATTCGGGACGCATTGGTATTATTCCATAATTTTCGCAGCCCGTACTTTCAAGTATTTGTTGATACACACCTTTGGTTTTGGAAAGCAACTGCCGTGGAACATTATTGAAAATGTGTCCTATAGCATTCAACCCTTTGGCAGTGAAATAGTTGTTTAGAAATATAGCCTTGTCAACACTGAAGTCATTCTTAATTTTAATTACATTTAAAACAAAAGCATTTAACTGACTGGCCAGGTTGACTGCATCCAGGCCGCAGGCCGCACCTGCATATGGAAAAGCTGCACCCTCAATAATTACCAAATCATTGCCTGCATTTACTACCTTGTATGCTTCTTTGATACCTTCAATTGCAAATTCCTGGTTTTTTAATCCAGAGAAGTAAGATATACCTGCTATAAATGGCGATATTATCTTTACATCATCTTCCATTTTGAGAATCTCGCGCATTAAAAGGGTATCATTATCTTCACTGCCGTTTAGCTTTAACCTGTTCCCCACAGGTTTAAAATAGGATACCTTATAGCCTTCTTTTTTAAGTTTTAATGCTATTCCCAGGGCAACGGTCGTTTTGCCGCCTCCCGCCGCACCTGTAATATAAAGATTTTTCATCTATTTCGCCTCACGATAGAGTAATTTTTACATCCAGGGCGGCTACCCCATGCTCATATGCAAATATTGGGTTAATATCTATTTCCATGATCTCTGGGAAGTCAACAGCCAACATTGCCACACGTTTAATTACCTCACTTACAGCTTCGATATCGACCGGTTTCTCACCGCGGAAGCCTTTCATTAGTGAATATGCTTTTGTCTCAGCAATCATTTCTTTTATTTCGCTGTTTGTTAAGTCCTGTGCAAGCCTGAAGGAAACGTCTTGTAACAAGTTAACATAAATTCCCCCAAGCCCGAAACCAATCATTGGTCCAAATTGTACATCCCTGATCATGCCTACTATCAGTTCTATTCCCTTAGGCACCATTTTTTGAACTTCAATGCCGTAAGGTACAACTTCGGGCAAATATTTGTGGACATTCTCCATGATATTTATATAAGCGCTTTTAACTTCACTGGAGGATTCTATTCCTACCTTTACCCCCCCCACATCAGTTTTGTGAAGTATTTTTGGTGATGCAACTTTGAGTACCACCGGGTAACCCATTTTATCTGCCATTGCTGCAGCTTCTTCAGGATTTTGAGACAGTTTGATGGGAGTCTCTGCTATACCGTAAGCGGCTATGACCTCCGCAGCCTCGCTTCCCAGAAGAGTCAGGCGATTGTCTCTTTTTACATCGTAAAAAATAGCTTTTACAGTCTTTTGATCAGGTTTAAAATCATTGATTATTTTATCCATACCCCGTTCTTTCATCTTCGTGTATTTTGACATACAGGCAAGTGCTACTATAGCAGGCTCCGGCATGGTGAAACTGGGTATGCCGTTTTCGGAAAGCATCTTTGCTCCTTCAGCCAATGCCTGTCCGCCCATGTAAGCTGCAATTAGGGTTTTGTCTGGATATGCTTTGTTTAACTCAATTAATGCTTGTGCTGTTTCAATGGATTGAGTAACTGCAACAGGACATAACAACACTACTACGCTGTCAACGTTTTCATCTTTTAAGACTTTTCCCAGTGCAAACTCAAAACGGTCTGCCTTGGCATCTCCCAATACATCCACCGGATTATAGATACCTGCTTCCGGAGGCAGGTTCAGACGAAGCTCTTCTATAGTTTCTTTTGCCAATTGCGCCATAGAAAGACCGTTCGACTCAATTTTATCTGTTGCGATAATACCGGGTCCGCCCGCGTTGGTGATAATTGCTACCCTATTCCCTTGGGGAACCGGCTGGTTAACAAAGAGGGTAGCCAAATCGAACAACTCGGACATACTATCAACTCTTAATACCCCACACTTTTCAAAGGCGATATTGTAAGCGAGATCACTTCCGGCCAGTGCTCCGGTATGAGAGGAAGCCGCCTTGGCGCCGGCCTGACTGGTACCTGATTTTAAAACTATAATTGGTTTGTTACAGGTAACTTCTGAGGAAACTTTTAAGAATTCATGCCCATATGATACATCTTCAAGATAACAAATAATTACTTTTGTACCGGGATCCTCTGCAGCTTCTTTTATGCAGTCCACTTCATTCATATCGGCCTTGTTTCCCAGACTGAAAATTTTACTATAACCTATGCCTGCTGATAGACTCCAGTCTAAAATTGAAGCCAACATTGCCCCGCTCTGGGAGATAAAAGCTATTTCACCCTTGGGAGGAAAATTTTTTAAAAAAGTGGCATTTACCGGAGTATGGGTATCAAGAAAACCAACACAGTTGGGGCCCAGCATACGCATGTTATACTTCTTGCAAATGGATAGAAATTTTTTCTCCAATTCCATCCCTTCACGGCCTATTTCCTTAAAACCTGCCGTAAGTACAACCAAGTTCTTCACACCTTTTTCCCCACATACCCGAGCTGTATCCAGAACTTTTTTTGCCGGAACTGCAAAGATTGCTGTGTCAACATCCTCAGGTACTTCGCTAATAGATTTATAGCAGTTCAATCCCAGTATTTCTTTTTCTTTGGGATTAATAGGAAATATTTTACCTGTAAAACCGCTCTTTTTAATATTATTCACCAGTGAATATCCTATTTTGCCAGGCGTTTTGGAAGCTCCAACTACTGCCAAAGACTTTGGGTTGGTAAAACTGTTAACATCAATCACTTTTTTTCACCTCATGTACCTTTATTCAATTCACAAAAATAATTAACTTTATTACAACATGAGTTATGCAGTTATAGGTAAATAGCCCCAGTTCCATAGCCATAAAAATGGATGTGGAGGCCAGAAATTTTCGATGAACCTTGAAAACCGATCGCCAGTTGTGTCAAAATAGACTTGGATTT
>NZ_QFGB01000103.1:0-5633 GCF_004369245.1 Pelotomaculum sp. FP
CTTCCACACCTTTAAAGGCGCTGACGGGAAGCGTATCTCCCTCGTTCCTGGCCATGATCCGCAAGACGTTCTTAATGAAATCGGGCTCGTCTTTTTCTACAACCGGCTCATCAGGAGCGTCAGCCCATGAGTCAGGTATATTAATTTTCACCAGGCTGCTGATACCGGCATCAACAGAAGCGTTGTTCATGTTGACGATCTTATCGCCTTTTTTACCGTAAGCTTTCATGATCTGGTCTTTCATGTAACCAACAGCTTCGTCAATAGGAATCACTCTGGCCAGTTTGAAGAAGGCCGCCTGCATGATCATATTGGTACGGTTGCCCAAACCAAGTTCCCTGGCGATTTCCACAGCGTTGATTGTAAAGAAGTTAATTTTGTTTTTAGCAAGGTACCTCTTAATCTTTGCCGGTAACTTTTCTTCCAACTCTTCCGGTGACCAGACACAGTTGAGCAGGAAGGCGCCGCCGGGCTTGAGACCTGCCGTTAAATCATAAACGTTCACATAAGACTGGTTGCTGCAGGAAATGAAGTCGGCTGTGTTAATCAGGTAAGGCGCCTTAATGGGCTTTTTGCCAAAGCGCAGGTGGGAAACGGTGATGCCGCCTGATTTTTTGGAGTCATAGGCAAAATAGGCTTGCGCAAAAAGGTCAGTATGGTCGTTGATGATTTCTACGGCTTGCTTGTTGGCGCCGACCGTGCCGTCGGAACCGAGGCCAAAGAACTTGCACTGGATGGTCCCTTCCGGAGCGACGTCGATATCCTCTCCCCTTTCCAGGGATGTAAAGGATACGTCGTCGATAATGCTGATGGTGAAATTACTCTTTGGTTCGTCTGCTTTCAGGTTTTCATATACAGCTACGATATCGGAGGGCAGGGTGTCTTTAGAGCCCAGACCGTAACGTCCGCCAACGACAAGCGGTTTTTCAACATCTGAGTTGAAGAATAAGTTGCAAATGTCGTTATACAGAGGTTCTCCAGGGGAACCCGGGGTCTTAATCCGGTCAAGTACGGCAATTCTCTTTACAGTCTTCGGGTATACGTCAAAGAAGTATTTCGCCGAGAAAGGCCTGTACAGGTGTACTTTGATCATACCAACCTTTTCTCCCTTGGCCATCAGGTAGTTGATGGTCTCTTCCGCGGTATCACAGACAGAACCCATTGCCACGATGATGTTTTCGGCGTCCGGCGCTCCGTAATATTCAAACGGTTTGTGTTCCCGGCCGGTGATCTTGCCGATTTCCTGCATATATTCATTTACGATATCGGGTACCGGCTCGAAGAACGGGCTGCAAGCCTCTCGGGCCTGGAAGAAAATGTCCGGGTTCTGGTTGGAGCCCCTGATAACCGGGCGGTCAGGATTCAAGCTGTTGTCCCGGAATGCCTTGACAGCGTCCATGTCAACCAGTTTGGCAAAATCATCATAATCGATGACTTCTACCTTCTGTTGCTCGTGGGAGGTCCTGAAACCATCAAAGAAGTGCAGGAAAGGTACTCTCGCCTTGATAGCGGCCAGATGGGCGACCCCGGCTATATCGATAACTTCCTGGACACTGTTGGAACATAACAAAGCCCAGCCCGTTTGGATGGTGGACATAACGTCGGAGTGGTCGCCGAAAATATTAAGAGCATGGGTCGCCAAACTGCGGGCGGTTACATGCAGCACACCGGGGAGAAGTTCACCGGCTATTTTGTACATGTTGGGGATCATCAAGAGTAAGCCTTGAGACGCGGTATAGCTTGTTGATAAAGCGCCGGCGCTTAAGGAGCCGTGCAGGGCTCCGGCTGCGCCCGCTTCAGATTGCATCTCTGTAACATCCACCGTTTGGCCGAAAATGTTTTTCAGTCCCTGTGCGCTCCACTCATCGACATATTCTGCCATGGGGGAGGATGGGGTGATTGGGAAGATACAGGCACATTCGGTAAATGCATAAGATACATACGCCGCCGCCTTATTTCCGTCCATTGTCTTTATCTTGTTTTTTGCCATTAATTAATGACCTCCTGTGCCAAAATACATTTTGGTCCTATTTAGTTAGTAAATAAAAAGTTGTCTTTACAAGGACCAACCCTAACCCATGGCCTGCCATTTATAACGCTTATTTTAAAATGTTCGAATCATCACCCGACAGGTATTTATGGATTGAATTGGCCGCCGTCCGTCCTGCTCCCATGGCCAGGATAACAGTGGCAGCGCCTGTAACTACGTCGCCGCCGGCGTAAACCCCCGGCTTGGAAGTAGCGCCGGTTTCCGGGTCGGCGGTAATATTGCCTCTTTTGTTTATCGCAAGGTCAGGCGTGGTCTTGGGGATCAGCGGGTTAGGCCCTGTGCCGATAGCCACCACCACCGTATCCACATCCAGGATGAATTCGGAACCCTTGATAGGAACCGGGCTGCGCCGTCCGGAAGCGTCCGGGGCGCCTAACTCATAGCGCAGGCATTCCATACCGATAACCCAGTAGTCATCGTTATGAATAATTCTGGTCGGGTTGGTGAGAAACTGAAACTTAACGCCTTCTTCTTCGGCGTGCTCAACTTCTTCAATCCTCGCCGGCAGCTCAACCCTGGAGCGCCGGTAAACAATCCAGGACTCCTCGGCGCCCAGGCGCAGGGCAGTGCGGGCAGCGTCCATGGCCACGTTGCCGCCGCCTAATACGGCCACCCTTTTGCCGACAAAGGTGGGGGTATCTGTTTCCGGGAAACGGTAAGCCTTCATCAGGTTGGAGCGGGTCAAAAACTCATTGGCCGAATACACCCCGCATGCGTTCTCACCGGGTATCCGCATAAAGTTGGGAAGGCCGGCGCCGGTACCGAGAAAGACAGCGTCATAACCGCCCTCCATTAATTCATCTATAGTGGAAAATTTACCGACAACAGCGTTGACCTGAATATCGACCCCCAATTTCTTGAGGTTTTCGATTTCCGCCTGGACAATGGCTTTGGGCAGACGGAACTCGGGAATACCGTACATCAGGACGCCGCCCGGAATATGCAGAGCTTCAAAAATGGTGACCTTGTGGCCGAGCTTGGCCAGGTCGGCGGCACAGGTCAGACCGGCCGGTCCGGAACCCACGATGGCTACTTTCTTGCCGGTAGGAGCCACTGTTTGCGGGATCTTCACACCTGTAGCCAGTTCCCAGTCAGCTAAATAGCGTTCAATCCGGCCGATGCCTACAGGCTCGTATTTCTTGCCCATGGTGCAGTACTTCTCACACTGGTTTTCCTGGGGGCATACCCGCCCGCAGACTGCAGGCAAAGCGTTCGTTTCCTTGAGTTTTTGGATGGCACCGGCAAAATCCCGTTCCGTAACTTTTTTGATAAACGCGGGAATGTCTATATCAACCGGACAACCCTGCCGGCAGGGGGCATTTTTGCACTGGATGCAACGCTCTGCCTCGGCGATAACGGCTTCTTCACTGTAGCCCAGTGCCACCTCGTTAAAGTTTTTGGCTCTTTCAACAGGGTCCTGCGCCGGCATGGGGTTCTTTTTAGGGGCTATAGCTTTTTTGGCTTCTTTTTCTGCAGCCATTACTCTGCACCCCCGCATCTGCACTGATGAGATTTGGGACCTTTTTCCTCATACATGTCCAGGGAAATCTTTTCCTGTTTTTTGTATATTACGGAACGGCGGGCCATTTCGGCAAAATCAACCTGGTGGCCGTCAAATTCCGGACCGTCGACACAGGCAAATTTGGTTTCTCCCCCCACGGTTACCCGGCAGCAGCCGCACATACCCGTACCGTCGACCATCAGGGTGTTGATGCTGACTATGGTCTTGATCCCGTATTTTTTGGTCAGATCACACACCGCCCGCATCATGGGCAGGGGCCCGATGGCCAGACAAAGGTCAATTCCTTTTTCCTCAATCAGCTCCTTGAGCAAGTCGGTCACGAAGCCCTTACGGACGTAAGAGCCATCGTCGGTAGTCACTCTCAGTTCACTCGATGCTGCCCTCATGCGGTCTTCCCAGAAAATGAGGTCTTTATTCCTGGCTCCGATGATACTGATAACCTCGTTGCCGGCTTCCTTAAGCGCCCTGGCAATTGGATGAACGGGTGCTACGCCTACTCCACCGCCGACACAGGCAACCCGGCCGTATTTCTCAATGTGGGAAGGCACTCCCAGCGGACCGACAAAATCCTTAAGGCACTCCCCTTCTTTAAAGGTCGCCAGTTCTTTAGTGGTCCTGCCCACCACCTGAAAAACACAGGTGATGGTCCCTTCAGCCCGGTCAAAATCTGCTATCGTTACGGGGATCCTCTCCCCTTCTTCATGTATGCGCAGTATAACGAACTGACCAGCTAAAGCTTTTCGGGCAACCAGAGGGGCATAAATCTCAATTTGATTAATGGAATCCCCCAGTTCTTGCTTTTTGACAATCTCGTACATCTTACTCACTCTTATTTGTTCTATCCCTTCATTCTTTCTTTTTCTTCTACCTATCATCATTTAGTGGATATGGTAACCTATCTATTTTTTAAGACATTATTTTAACCTAATCATAGTAAGCTGGAGCCTTTTTCATTTTTTTGAAAAATTCCATGTCGTGGGAGAACATTACTTTGGCGTTGTATTGTTTAGCAAGCGACCTGATTCTTTCAATTGATTTAAAGAAGGCTACGCTGTCATAAAGGATTCCTGAGGAACGGGCAGGGGGACCATAGTTTGCTTCTTGATAAAGTGCATCCATCGGGAAAATCATGTTTCCTGAGTTTTCCAGATTAACCATCAGCCCCAGCAAACCCGGGGTGTGCCCCGGCAGGAACAGGACTTGCACACCTGGTACCAGTTCAAAATCATCATCAACCATTTTAAATTTGCAGGGTACTTCCAGGTCCGCCTTGATGTAGACACCGTGAGTGGCGGGATCCGGATTCTGATGGACCGACATTAGAGCCAAGGCAAAATCGGCCCTGTGTACATATACGTCAGCTTGAGGGAACAGCTCCAGATTGCCGGCGTGGTCCAGGTGCATATGAGACAATACTACGATGTCGATGTCCTTGGGCTTATACCCCGCCAATTTTAACTGGTTTTCAAGTCGCTGTTCTTCATTGAAATAGAAGGGAGACGTTGAGGTGATGCCGGACGGCCACCTTCCCTCCATCGCTTTGGGATGGCAACCCGTGTCATAAAGAATCCTGGCTTGCGGGTGATCGATGAGTACGGCGTAAACAGGAATTTCTTCCCATTTGTGCACAGGTGCCCTGTCGTTTGCTGTAGCACAGGTGTTCATGGCCACTAGGTAGTTAGAGTCCATTCCAATTTTACCAGTATCCAGAATAAATACTTTCATATGAACCCTCCTTTCAAATTTTTTGACATGATAACTAATTAGGGCTTGCTGAATAGCCAAAAATTCCAATAATACCAAGGGATTGAGGGTACTTATGTCGAATTATTATCCAAGAAAAACAAGCTAAAATATGCAAAAAGCTTGCACTTTGGAGGTCAAAAATGTACCGACGTCCCACTGATCAGATGGTTATTGAAGACTTCATACTTCCTTTCGAAGGAAAACTTGATGCCAATAACCGCTGGGTGAAACTGGCCGAGATGATACCTTGGGAACAGATCGAAAAGGACTATGCCGATCTTTTCCCGTCCAGTACCGGTACAATAGCAAAGCCTT
>NZ_QFGB01000104.1:0-4932 GCF_004369245.1 Pelotomaculum sp. FP
GGCGGTGATGATGTGGTACTTGTTCATCAGTTCGCCCGCCACCAGGGTGCCCAGGTATTCCTCGGAAAGTTTGCTGGCCAGTCCGAAGGTGGCTTTGCCGGCCAGGCTTCCCGGCTGGTTGAATTCAATCCCCACCATCAGGCCGCGTCCTCTGACATCTTTTAAAAGCGGGTATTTTTCCTGTAGCCTGCGAAGTTCCTGCAGCAGGTAGGCGCCGTTTACACGTGCTTTTTCCGGCAGGTTTTCCTCGAATATTACTTCCAGGGCTGCGATACCCTGGGGTGTCAGGGGGACCGGGTTATCGACAACATTGTTTTGAAGCATATCTGGCCCCTGGTTGGCCATGGAATATCCTACTAGACGACGAAACTGAGAAAATCTTGTCTGAATGGGTTAAAAACTCTGGTCACATTGCAAAGATTAAACATTCCCGGACGTAATTCTGGGTAGAGTTCAATCTATGGCTCTATGTTTTAAGTAGCCATCATATCCCAAAACCTTTTTGAGGAGAGTGCAGTATGAATAAACCGTGGGTATCCCCAGTTTCCTGGTTTTCCCGTTTTCTTTGGGTATTTCTACCCGGCGTACGGGTTTTGGCCGGTATTTGCCGTCTTGGAGGGATTGCACGAGTTCCTTCCGGTTTCTTTTCAGGAAGGGTAGAAGGAGTTCTGGTAATATTTTTGATAAAAGACAGAAGGCAGTAAACGGTTGCGATTAACCGATAGTAAAATAATCTTTCAAAGTTAAGAAAATGGCTAAAATTTTATAAACATAAAACATTTTGACGTTCTCAATCGTGTTATTATTGAGCAAGCAATTTGGGAGGTGGGGCAGTGAGCATTTCTTTATTGCGTACGGATGAAGAAATGGAAGATATCTATAACAGATATGTCGATACCATCTATCGGATTGCTCTAATGCTGCTGAAGAATGTCTCAGAAGCGGAAGACGCCACACAGACTGTTTTCATCAAGCTGATGACATCGGGCTCTCAATTTGAGAGCGAGGAACACATGAAAGCATGGCTTATAGTAACTGCGCAAAACACCTGTAAGGATATGCTCAAAGGTTGGTGGCGCTCCAAGCGGGTAGATTCCGAATGTATTACCGAGCAAATTTATTCGCCAGACACTTTACATAGCGACATCTGGAGCAAAATCGCGGCTCTGGAGGACAAATACAAATTGCCTGTATATCTTCATTATTATGAGGGGTATAAGACGGAAGAAATCGCCGGAATGTTGAAAATCAACCACGCTACCCTACGAACCCGCTTGCGAACAGCGAAGAAAAAACTAAAACTTTTGCTTGAGGAGGATATTGAAGATGAATAAGAATGATTTGGTCGATTGCTTTAAAGAAATCACTCCCAGCCCTACGCAAAAGCAAAAGATGCTGAAAATAATTCTGGACAGCAGAAAAGGAGGAACAGTACCTTTGAAACGAACAACAAAAAGATTATCCTTAACAGCCGCAGTCATTGCGATTTGTATTCTCACCACGACAACCGCGCTTGCTATAAGCCTTGGTTGGAACGAGAAATTGATAGAGTATCTCAAACCGAGTGAAGAACAAATGGAAACGCTCAGCGGCGCAGTAAATATACCCGAAGCTACAGTTACTCAGAACGGCGTCACCATAACGGTAAAGCAGACGCTTGCAGACAGCTTTGGTGTCTATGTGTTATATGAAATGACCGTTCCCGAAGATATTGAGTTGAACGACGATATCCAATGGAAACATGGTTTCCTAAAGGTACCTAAGAAAACGGATGAGGCTACTGTCGGCGGTGTTTATGGTGCGGACACTTTGGAGCAAACCGGAAATAAAAGAACCGTACTGTATCACTTGCAGGCCACAGCACCGTTGGAAAACGGAGAAATTGAACTTAATTTTGGAGATTTGGGTTATTATAAGGTCACCGGAGACCCGAAAGGGCCTACGCCACCAGATATAGAATTTGTACCGCTTGTGGAAGGCGAATGGGACCTGAAATGGGAATTCAGCTACGTTGATACCAGCAAAACAGTTGAAGCAAACAAGCCTTTGAGCATCAATGGAAGCGAAGACACTATTTCCAAGGTTGTAATCTCACCGATGTCGGTATGTGCGTTTGTCAAAGGCGATGATATTCTGATGAGTGGTGTCCGACCTACCGTAAATTTCAAAGATGGCAGCCAGATTGCTTATGATGTAAATAGTAAAAACAAGTCGTTTGGTTACTATCTTATCGATGAAGCCAACCTGATTTACCAAAATCAACTGTATTACCGCTTTGAGAATATTATCAACGTAGATGACGTTGAAAGTATAACAGTCGGTGATGTGACGATTCCTATTGAATAGGCAGGCATTGGGACGCACAAACTCATTTTCAAAGTACATCTTAATCTTAAAAGCGGAGGATAAGGAATTTACCTTATCCTCCGCTTTGAGACGTTGAATTCGAATATGCAGCGATTCGAAACAATCATATGTCAAATTCCGTATGAAATGCTGAAAAGTACGGACAATTCCGTACTTTTCAGGCAAATTGTGGTGTAGGCGGGGGGAATCGAATGCCTGAATTGGGCACGTACGGATCTATGAGGGGCTCAGCTCGTGAGGGCTGGGTCTACTCGACCGCCTGTAGCCTATGCGACGTATTGCTACGTCCTCTTCCACATCCTGAATGCCGTAGAAGCTATTTCTACGGTGAGCCGGGGCTGATTAATAATTCTTGCTACGACCAGTTTAATCTATGGCTATCAGAAGGGCCTTAAGCATATTGACGAAGAGGCTGTAAGGCAGGCTGCTGTTGAATTGGGTATGTAATCATTTTCTACCTTGGGCTGGTTATTAATCGGCCTTTTTCTTTTAACTCATACATTATAGAAATAAATAGTGCTGCAGAAAATTACTGCAGCACTACTCTAGTTGATTCTTATTTCTTTAGCAAATAATATTTTCTATCTGTATGCTAGACTAAATAGAATATCACCCGAATCAGCATCAATAACAACATTATATTCATGGAATATTGGAGCTTGCATCCCTTCAGGTGCTTTGCCAGCTCTAGTTATTCCTTTAAAACTTACGATATAGCACGGAGCTTTTTCCAAAAAACCATCTTTTGATAGATATTTGTTGTTATTCTTTGTATCATCACTAAAAGCATTAAAGGCAGTGTTTGTAAGTTGATAGTATTCTACAACAATATCTATGGCTTGACTGGCATAATCTGGTCTGTCTTGAGAAACTATTTCGACAGCTTGCTCAGGAGTTATTTTGGCATTAATTGAGGCGTTTTCTAACTTGTTGCCAGCCTTTTCAAGCGCTTTTAAATCATGGGTGGTTTTCTTGATATCTGAAACAAACTGATGTTTAATATTATCTACTGAGTTTTGTTTTGCATAAACTACATATGAAAAAACAAGTATTAATCCTGCTGTTACAATACCTAACAACAGAAACTTTTTTAAAATACTGCTCTTTTTCATAGATATTTCCTCCTTTTAATACCTAGAATCCCAAGAATACCAATATCCGCCTGAACTCCAATAACTCGTATCTATACTGCTATTAGTATCATGCTTAAATGTTAATGATGGTTTTAGCCATGAACTGCCATTATAGTATTTTACTTGGGAAAATTCTAGCTTATTATCACTTGTACCAATATACTGCGTTGAGCTTGAGTCATTCTCATTATAATATTGAACTTCATTGGGATTCATGTTGATATAAACAGAACCAATGATAGCATCATCTGCTTTCCCAACCCAGTATCCATCGGAATTTCTTATTACTGAATAATTATGCCAGGTATTCCAAGCCGGACCAACAGAGCTGTTATATTCATAAGCATACGTACCATCTATGGCCTGATAAAAGTAATGACAAAGTGGCTTGTTAGTTTTTACTTCTACCGCCCAACCAACTTGTGCATATTTTATAGAATTATTCTGCCAAACCATAGGCCATGCACATGTCATATGTCCAGACGATATGACACCGTATGCTGCTGTATATATGTCAGCTTTTATACCGGTTATGTTGCCTGATGATGAGATCCATTTTCCTCCAACATATACATTGGCTGATGCTAAAGCAGGCAAGCAAAGGGTTATTAACATAATTAGCATTAAAAAGATAATAATTTTTCTTTTAAACATTTGCTTTCCCTCCATTTATTTTACCATTAAAAAATTTTTACGCTACATATTATAAATCTAAATTAGCATTATTTTCAGTAAACATCCCTCCCTTAATAAAGTTCGATTATCTTTAAATATTTTCTCTCTTTTTTCAAAGGCCGTTTTTAATGATTACAGGTATGCTCCTTAAATTTGTTTCTATATAGTAGAGTTTTTATATTTAAAAAGGTTACACATCAATAGCAATATTTTTTGAAAATCGATAGACGAGATTCGACATTATCCAACCATATATAATTAAAACCAGATCAATCAAGTCCGTTTTGCACCGGAGCAGGAACAAGGTTAGGAGATAATTAATTAAGATTTTAAATTAAAAGGGGATTTATTGAAGGATTGGAGGAAGGCGGTGTAGATATTAACGAACCCCAAAAACAACAAAAAAGATGTGGCCATCATTTGGGAAAAAACATATCTATATTCCTGCAAAAAAGACCAGGCTGATAGGATTCACTCAGCCTGGTCTTTATAAAAGAGAAATAGCATGCATCCTTTATTTGTTAATCAACGACTTAAGCATGGTCTTTGCGCCTGAGGCTGCTATGCTGAAAAACCCCTTGTTGGCAGCCAGGACCTTATCCAGGGCCTGCAGCAGGGTGTCAAGCTGTTCGCGGGTGACACCCAGAGGCGGCTCCAGGCGGATTACGTTGGGATTGTTCAGGGTATAGGCGGTGATGATGTGGTACTTGTTCATCAGTTCGCCCGCCACCAGGGTGCCCAGGTATTCCTCGGAAAG
>NZ_QFGB01000105.1:0-4823 GCF_004369245.1 Pelotomaculum sp. FP
GCAAATGATTTTTGTTGGTCTCGGTACCCGTACTTTGGGAACCGGTTCCCGAACCTATCTGGATTACCCATATTTCCCTCAATTGGAATTTTGGTTGTCCGGTGGTTCTAATACTATTATACGAGGGGACGGAAACAATTCGATGACCTTGAAAACGTTCTGGTGGAGTCCATATCAAAAACAAAAGACCCCGTTAAGGGGACGGAAACTCCGGACTGAGGCTTGCCTGCCGCATCACGTTTATCAAAAACAAAAGACCCCGTTAAGGGGACGGAAACACTTGGCCTAGTTCAAAGTTAATGTTAGGCATTTTATATCAGAAACAAAAGACCCCGTTAAGGGGGCGGATTGCTTATCTAGTTCTTACGGAGGTGATGATATGAGCTTTCTTTATGTTTATGAGCGGGCAGCAAAAATCGGGGTGAAGGACAACTGTATAGTAGTAGAAAGTGAAAAAGAGAATTTGAAACGCACTTTACCAATTGAGGGGGTAGAGAATGTAATAATATTCGGTGAAGCCTCCCTTAGTTCCAATTGTGTTAAGCAATTTATGGAGAGAGATATTAATCTGACCTGGCTTTCAAGTAGAGGGAAGTTCTTTGGTCGACTGGAATCAACGCGAAATGTTAATATTTATCGGCAAAGGCGACAATTTGCTTGTGGTGAGGACGATGAATTTTGCCTTGCATTGGCTAAGAAGATTGTTGTTGCTAAAGTAAAAAATCAGATCACAATTTTGCGCCGTTATCAAAGGAATCGGACAGAAACATCAGTTATCAACATTGTTGATACTATGGCCAGGCTATTGCCTATAATGGAACGAGTTAATAACAAGGACGAATTAATGGGACATGAGGGTATCGCAGCTAGAAACTATTATCAGGGCTTAGCTGCCTTGGTTGAGCCTGGATTTGCGTTCTCTGGACGCAGCCGGCAACCTCCCCGCGATCCCTTCAATTCCCTTTTAAGTTTTGCTTATACGCTGCTAATGTATGATATGTATACTGCTGCGGTAAACCGGGGCTTAAATCCTTATGCCAGCTTTTTACACAGCATCCGAAAAGGTCATCCGGCGTTATGTTCAGATTTAATGGAAGAATGGCGAGCTGTTTTGGCCGACTCATTAGCTCTTTATGTTACAAGTAAAGGTATAATTAAACTGGATCATTTTGATAAGCCTAATCATGATGGTGGAGTGTACTTGAATTCTGATGCTTCAAAGGCTTTTATTGCTGAGTATGAGAAAAAAGTACGCAGCCGGTCCCATTATCTGACTTATGTTGACTATTCCGTAAGTTTTCGAAGGGCCATAGAAATGCAGTGTCAACGTTTAGCTAAAGCCGTTGAAGAAGGAGATCCAGATATATATCAGCCGGTGGTGATTAGATGACGCAATTGCAATGCAGTAAACGTATTTTTGTTTACGATGAATTTATTGCGGAAGAGAGGCGAAAATACTTGGTTGTAGTAATTTATGATATTGTAGACAATCGTCGCCGGGCCGCCTTTGCTAAATATCTGAAGGGTTTTGGGGTGCGGGTACAGAAATCTGCATTTGAATGTATCTTGCCAAGTTCCAAATATGAAAAGCTGATCAAAGGAATACCAAAGTTGATAGGAAAGGAAGATCAAATAAGGGTTTATAAATTAACCAGCAACGCTGATATTAGGGCCTGGGGCACTGTAGATTTGGTGGAAGAGGAAGAGGTCGTGATATTATGAATTGTCCTGGCAGTAATGAAAAGGGGTGATATCATGCCGAAGGTTTTATTCAGTACCTTGGGAATGACCGACCCAATAAAAAATGATCATGATGGACCGTTTTTGCACATAATGCGGCACTATAAACCATGCAAAGCATATTTATTTATGACCAAAAGAGTCTGTGAACTGGCTGACCAGGATGATCGTTATCGTTTAAATGCAGCCAACCTGTGTGAAAAAGAGGGCTTTACCTGTCAAATAGTTGAGTTACGTTACAAAGATATCGATAACCCCCAGCAATTTGACATTTTCTATCCCATTTTTGAAAAAGAACTAAATAATATCCATAATTCTAATCCTGGCTGTCAGATATTAGTGAATCTTTCGTCCGGAACACCGCAAATGAAATCAACCTGTCACTTGCTGGCTTTAACTACACCATTCCCGGTTGTTCCTATTCAAGTTACAACTCCGAACGAGCGCGAGAATTATGGCTCCCCAGACTATGATTTGGAGAAGAGCTGGAAAAACAATCTGGATAATCATCCTGATTTAGAACCTAAAAATAGAGCCCAACAGGTAGAAACAGAGAACCTTCGTTTCCTTTTTTTACGGGAGGCCGCCATAAGTAATATCGAAGCCTATAACTATACCGCAGCTTTGAATATATTAACTGCAGTCAAAGATTTTGTCCCTGAGGATGTTATGCGGCTGTTAAGGGCTGCAAGGAACCGTAAAAACATGGAATTGGGTGAGGCAGAAAAGGAAAGCAAGATGGCCCAATATGATCTATTTCCCGTAAAATCTGGCGACGTCAAAGAACTTTTTGAATATCTTCTATTATTGGAGCTGCAACAAAGAACAGGGCTGCTTATGGATTTTGTGCGCGGTATCTCACCTGCGCTTAGCAGGTTGTTCGAGTGTTTTTTGGAGAGAAAGTGCCAGCGGCATGTAAAAAGAGATTACTGTGTTCAAAGCCAGGCAGAGCCTGGCCATTGGAAGATAAAACGTGATAAGTTGGAAAAAAAGGATCCGCTGTTGCTTGCATACTATCATACAAGATATAATACTTTTTTCAGGGATGGTGATTTATCTTGCTCTACACTACTGCCTATGATCGAGTTCGATTGTGGAGCAGGGGGGCGGTATCCCAATGAGGAAGTATTGAAAAAAGCACAGGTTATGCGTAGTGTTGAGGAAAGGATCAGAAATAGGGCTGCCCATAATATTACAGCCATTAAGGAAGAACAGTTTGCGAGGGCGGCCGACATCTCCAGCGAAAGATTATTAAGAGAGATGCGATGGATGTTTCAATATATTTATCCTAAATATTTTGCCTCCAATATAGATGCGTGGGATAGCTATAATCAAATGAATGCCCACATTGTTGGTAGATTAAAAGCCGGGGTGATTATCTGATTTGTCTAAGAAGCATCAAATGCTCCATGCAAAGCCCTTCAACTTTTAATGTAAACTATACAATGGTTCAGGCAGGACGAAATAGGAATAATTTTCATTCCGGGCCATATAATGGAGCAAGGGGGGTGCTCCGTTTGGAATGGAAATATGTGATTATCGGACTGGCCGGGTTATTCGGGCTCTACCTGGTGGGAACCGCGCTGTTCCGCCCTTTAAAATTTTTAATCCGGCTGACAGCCTGGACCGTCCTGGGGGTTGCATTGCTTTTGGCCATCAACGCGGTGTTCGGTTATTTGGGCTTTCACATCGCCATTAATCCCTTGACCATTCTGACTGCCGGTATACTCCAGCTGCCTGGAGTAGTACTCCTGGTCATGTTAAATGTTTTATTTATAGGTTAAAAATTTAAATATTTTTTGTTTAGAAGAATTTCAGTTGGGGAATGGTTAAATAATAAACGCGGGTTTGCCGGAAACCTGGGGAACAGTTGATACTGTTCTTTTTTTATGAGTATTTTAGCTTAAAAAAAGGAGGTTTGAGCATAATAAACAAAGACCGCATAGTCGAAGCGTATATCGGTGAGTATGCCGCGGGAAAGAGCGAAGCAGCTTTAAGCCGGGCGCTGGAACTGGCCGGCCTGGGCAGGAAGGTAACCCTGGTCGACCTCGATATTGTGGAGCCCTGCTATACTTTGCGGCCTGTTCAAAAAGAGCTTATGGCCCGTGGTGTTGAAGTGATCGCCTGGGAAGCCAAAGAGACGTTGGGTTTGGGTGAGGCCGGCGCGACGATTAAGCCGGCGGCCAGGTGGGCGCTGCGGCGGCCAGGCGATATTATCCTGGACATCGGTTATGGGGTGGAAGGCAGCAAGACGCTCAAGCTTTTGGAAGGGGCCGCCGAAGATCCGTTTCTGAACATAATCTGTGTTGTAAATACCTCACGTCCCATGACTTCCGGGATGGAACAAATTGTCGAGCACGTGAGGGAAATGGGAAAGGTGGACGGCCTTATCAACAATACGCACCTGGGCGATGAGACCACTGTCGAGGTAGTCCAGGAAGGTGCCGGTCTTATTACCAGGGCTGCTAAAAACCTCGGACTGCCGGTGGTGGCTACAACGGCTCCGGCCTTGATCGCCGGGCAAATCGGTTCCATGGACTGTCGGGGTAACCCCGTTCGCCCGCTGGCCGGCCTGATGTCAAAAGCCATCTGGTAATGGGTATGGGTAAAAAGAGGCGTAGGGCGTAAGGCGTAAGGCGTAATAAGAGAAACCTTGTTATAACTCTGACATTCATTCGAGATATGTGATGGCAAAAGAAGACCCATAAGGAATGCAGCATATACTACGCCCTACGCCTTATGCCCTACGACTAAATGATACGTGTTTGCGAATTCATTAACACAAACGCAAAATGCAAAACTCGCTTTGCTCAACTTGTCAATATTCTTAGGGGGTTTTAGCGTGAAAACATTCACAGCAAGGGTTGAAGGCCCCTGAGGTTAAAAAAGAGTATAGCAAACAAGCCCTAACAGAAGCAGAGCGTAGAATGGGTTAAGCGGGCAGCGTGATATGCTGGGGGCTTATAACGCCTTGGGTAATCAAAAGTTTGGCAGCCTGCCTCAAAGCTTTCTCCTTTTGCTTATTGCGAAGCTCTATCGGTATATCGACCTGAAAAAGGTCGCAGGGATTAAACACTTCGCCG
>NZ_QFGB01000106.1:0-4593 GCF_004369245.1 Pelotomaculum sp. FP
GACCACCCTCTCAGACCCAGATATTGTAATTTTCTGGGCTTAGTTTGTTATATTCTTTTGTCTCGCATAATGAAATATTTTTTCCAATTCTTTTTTAAAGTGGGCTTGACATTTTACCGCTGGGCTTCCTCACTTGTCGCATATCTCAGTACTCCGGTACAGGTAAGAGGGCGATGCCTAGCGCTTCGCTTGAATATATTCCGGCCGCTTGTTGAAATGCTTGAGCACTTGCGGCTATTATACGTTCTCAATCTATCGACAATATTCGACAATTATGCATGATTCCCTCCTAATTATAGCGACAATTAACCAGATAATTCTGGCTGACTGTTGTTACGCATTATTTCAAAAAGAAGACCCCATCAATTTCTGCAATATTGGAAAAGCCCTCCTGTAAGGGCTTTTCCAATATTTATAGGATTCTAACTTAGATTTTAATCATGTTGGCTTCAATGAAAGCATTAATTTCATCAACCACCCGGTCAATATCGACCAGGCAAGCTTCCCCGGTCTTGCGTACTTTGAATTCCACCTTGTTTACCGCCAGATACTTCGGACTAACCGTAATCCGGAGCGGAATTCCAATTAAATCTGCGTCTTTGAACTTGACTCCCGGTCGCTCATCACGGTCATCAAGTATGACTTCTACGCCGGCTTTCCCTAAGCGGGTATAGATTTCCTCGGCTATTTGCTTTTGTTCGGGCTCTTTAATACTGATCGGAGTAATAATGACGTGATAGGGCGCGATCGGCGCCGGCCAGATAATCCCATTTTGATCATAATTTTGCTCAATGGCAGCTGCCATCGTACGGCCGATTCCAATCCCGTAACAACCCATGGCAATCGTCTTTTCCTTACCGTCCTCGTCTGTGTAGATCGCATGCAGCGATTCACTGTATTTGGTCCCCAGCTTAAAGATGTGGCCGACTTCAATGCCGCGCGCCGAATTCAGTGTTTTCCCACAGCGCGGACACGGTTCGCCCTTTGCCGCCATTCGGACGTCAGCCACCTCAATATCAAGATTCTTAAAATCACGAAGTGGGGTAATATGTATCCAGTGATGGTCAGTTTTATTGCCTCCGCATTCACCGTCTATGATGTCATACACCCAAGGGTCGGCGATAATCTTGATTTTTTCCTTGAGGCCGATTGGGCCGGCATAACCCACATCGGCTCCGGTTACCTGGTTGACAACTTCCTCTCTGGCTAAACTAAGGTAGAGGCAGTCAAGCAGGTTCTTGACTTTAATTTCGTTAACCTGATGGTCACCGCGCACCAAAACGAGGACTACAGGATATTCCTCTTTTTCCGTTTCATAAATAACCGATTTTACAGCCTTATCCGCGGTATGATGGAGATACAGTCCAACATCTTCAATCGTCCGGCAATTCGGTGTATAGACCAGTTCTCTTTCCGCCAATTGCCTGAAATCAATATCCTCATGCTTTGTCGGTAAAATCACCGCTTTTTCAACATTGGCGCCGTATTCACATCCATCACAGTAGAGAATTTCCGCTTCGCCGTTATCCGCCATAACCATGAATTCGTGGGAACCACCCTTGCCGCCAATTGCACCGGGGTCAGCCTCAACCACACGAAAGGTCAAGCCGGCTCGCGTGAAAGCTCTCGTATATCCCTCATGCATTTTCATATAACTTTCATGTAAGCCGGCCTCATCCCGGTCAAAGGAATACAGGTCTTTCATGATAAATTCACGGGCCCGCATCAAGCCAAAACGTGGACGAATTTCATCCCGAAACTTCGTTTGAATCTGATACCAAAGTTGCGGTAGTTGGCGGTATGAGTTAATCTCGTTATGGGCAATCGTGGTGATAATTTCTTCATGCGTCGGACCAAGGCAATAATTCCTTCCCTGCCGGTCACACAACCTAAAAAGTTCGTCACCGTAGACATCCCAGCGGCCGGTCTGCTGCCATAATTCCGCCGGATTCAAGACCGGCAGCAGGAATTCTTGACCACCCTGACGGTTCATTTCTTCCCGCACGATCTGCTCAATCTTTCTGATAACACGGTAACCCATGGGCAAATAGGAGTAAACCCCGGCAGCTGTCCTTCTGACTAAACCGGCACGCAACATTAGTTTGTGACTGATGGTTTCAGCTTCCGTCGGTATTTCACGTAATGTAGGCAAAAACATCTTGGAAAGTCTCACCTTGTCTCCCCCTTGATTTATTTGTTCTTCCAGGAATTTCTCTCGACTACCGAAGCCCTGCCCGATTAACCCGCTCAAATTCATCCATAATTTCCTTAGACGGTTGTTTACTCATCATGCTAACAACAATAATGGCAAAAACGGACATTATAAAACCGGGAACTATTTCATATAATGCAAAGATGCCGCCAAAATGGGCTAATTGTTTCCAAACCAATACCGTAATACCCCCTGCAATAATTCCAGCAAGAGCTCCGGATTTAGTCATTCTCTTCCAGAACAAAGACATCACCAGGGTTGGACCAAAGGTTGCCCCAAAGCCAGCCCAGGCATAGGCTACAAGATCCAGCACCAGGTTATCAGGTTTAATGGCTAAGAGCCCAGCAACAATCGCAACGCCAATCACCGTCCAACGACTGATCGAGACCAACTCTTTCTCCCCTGCCTCTTTACAAATCAAGGATTTATAAAAATCCTGACTGATAGCTGAAGCAGTAACCAACAATTGAGAAGATGCCGTACTCATAATAGCAGCCAGAATTGCTGATAAGATAATCCCGGCGATAAAAGATGCAAAAATATCATTCGTCATAACCATAAACACGGTTTCACTGGCTACTCCCTCGAGTGTCTGAGGAAGATAGACTCGTCCAACCATCCCAACCAGAACAGCGGCAGCTAGGGACAGAATAACCCAAACCATTGCTATATGGCGTGCCGGCTTGATCTCATCTGCCGAATGAATGGCCATAAAACGTACCAGGATATGGGGTTGGCCAAAGTAACCAAGGCCCCAGGCCATCAGAGACACAACAGCGATGAGAGAAAGAGCTGTTCCGTCAACGCTGGTAAACGGGTTAAGAAGCTCAGGATTAATATTCTTCAAAGCAGCCAGTGTATCAGCCGGCCCACCACTCAGAAACATACCGGTAATAGGAACAATCAGGATAGCAAAAAACATGAGTATTCCCTGAACAAAATCAGTCCAGCAAACAGCCATAAAGCCCCCCAAAAATGTATAGGTGACAACCACTGCAGCTCCAATTAACATTGACCAGATATAAGGCAAACCAAAAACAGTGTTAAACAGTTTGCCTCCGGCAACAAACCCGGAAGATGTATAAATCAGAAAGAAGATTAATATAAAAACTGCAGCAACACTACGTAATATTTTTAAGCTATCCCTGAACCGGTTCTCCAGGTAATCAGGCAAAGTCAGAGAGTCATTGGCAATTTGGGTGTAGTTCCGCAGGCGTTTGGCAACAAATTTCCAGTTTACATAAGTACCGAGAGCAAGACCCAAGGCAATCCACGATGCCTCCATCCCTGACAGATGCGCATAACCCGGCAATCCAAGCAGCAACCAGCCACTCATATCAGATGCCTCAGCGCTAAGAGATGTAACCCACTTATTCAGACCACGACTGCCAAGTATATAATCAGAAACATTTTCAGTTCTGTTAGAAAAGTTCACCCCAATCCATAACATCCCGGTTAAGTATAATATGGAAGCAGCAATAATGCCAAAACTATGCGACATTGACTTTCCCTCCTTATACTTATATGCAGCCCCCAAATCGCGCTAGGAGGTATTATCGTAACACCTTTTTAGCTATGCTAACCCTCTTAAGAGCACTACTCCGTAAAAGGACTTACAGTGAAAATCACCGGTGCGCAATAATCCGGGCACTGAACTGTAACCTTTCCGTCAAACCCCATGGCTTCAGGGCTGACTCCTTTGCGCATGGCAAAAATAAAAGGATATATCGCATGCAGGGCAGTGACACAAACACGGTCGGTCCGGTCAAAATCGATCATGGGACCATCAATGGTGATGCAATCTCCCGGTTGGTATAATTTACACTGTGATTGTAGAACTTCAATTCTAATCTTCTGTTCTGCGAACATAGTCATTTTCACCTTCCTTTTATTTAATTAAGTAGTTAAATCATCAATATGAATTTGCCCATCATAGGCAATGTTTAGTTTCTGCAATTTATAATAAAGAGTGCTGCGCGGTATTCTGAGCATTTTGGCGGCTTTGGCCTTATTGTTTCCGGTAAGCGTCAGAACATTGATAATTGTCCGCCGTTCAGCTTCAATGACGGCTTCTTCCAGCCGTGTCAAGGTTTCAAAATTAGCCGTGATTTTATTATCACCTTGCTTTTGATTAAAATTCTTAATCACTAATGGCAAATACTGCGCCGTAATCACACTGTCATCTGCCAAAACCACCAACCGTTCCACCACGTTTTTAAGTTCCCGGACATTTCCCGGCCAATGATAATGCAGGAGCATAGCCATGACTTCAGGAGCAATTTTGTCAATCAATTTGTGATTGACCACAGAATGTTTTTTTAAGTAATAATCAATCAAAATAGGTATATCTTCAGGCCGCTCTCTGAGGGCAGGCAGTTTTA
>NZ_QFGB01000107.1:0-4526 GCF_004369245.1 Pelotomaculum sp. FP
TTAAGGTTGAGTACGTTAACCCAAAACATACCAGCCAGAAATGCCCTGTATGTGGAGAACTCAATAAAGCTATTGATAGAAAATACAGATGCGGTTGTGGATATAAAACACATCGCGACAGGTTAGGCGCGATTAATATCATTTCTGCAACTGTGGCAGATGGTAACAGTCTGTCAGCCTAGTCTGCTATATGCACTGGACTAGGACGGGCTGATGGCACAGCCTGAACTTGGGGTCATACTCCGATAGTAGAAATGCACTTCGGTTTAATCACCCAAGAATCCCACGGCTTCAGCCGTGCGGAGTGTCAAATTTGATTTAATCGCTTCCGAAATAAAACGAATTGATACCAACGTACGGCCATTGACAATAACAGGGGGCTGTTCCAGATAAAAAAATCTTCGGTCTGGTAGTGATGCTACATTACTATTAACATTCAAATATAGTTGTATTTCCCCTTTGTTGACTATTATGTGGCCGGGGTCCTCCCAGTCTACGGTGCCTCCAAGAGATTCTACTATGGCGCGTATCGGCACCATGATTCTATTTTGAATAATAACAGGCTCCTGGTCAAAAAAGATCTGTTTTCCATCTACAATCACATTCACATTTGCCGGAGAGTATTGCTGCTCGTTTTCATTTGCCAAAGATATTGACGGGAACAATAAAAAAATCATGGTAAGCAAAAAGAGTTTTTTCATCTATGACTACACCTCACTTTTCCTCACTAAAGTATATTGAAAGAAAATACTCCAAACTCTCCGTGAAATATGCGTTGGTATTAATTGTATTTTATCATTGCCAAATCAATGATTCAACTGACGTATCCTTCCTGGTGGTTGACATATAGCTATCTATACCAGCCACTCAGGAAAGGCAGTCTGATATATTAACTTGAATTAAACAGAAAACAACAAAAGACACCCTCGTCTTGGTAAAATAGAATTGACCAAAAACCATTTCAACAAGACGAAAGGCTGTCTTTATGAAATCTATTTTACCAGACCAATATACAGTTGAAAAACAATTTAACTCTCGCGCTTTTGTTACGAAATCAAATTAACACGGCAACAGTGATTGTTTTCAATTAGATTCACTTCCATAATTAACGATAATTGCCTAGGATTTAACCGGAAGGTTTATTATATTTACGCAAGTTGACTAAGTAATATATTTCCAAGATAAAAAAGTATTACTATATGAACAGGATAAAATATATAGAAAAAGTATTTCATTTTTATCCCTCTTTTCCCATTATAGGCAAGTATAAAAGGTAAAGCCATTATAATCATCCACTGATAATTCTGGAAAAGCATTGACCCTCCCACACTCATGGGGCTTAGGCCAACTATCGTATCCAGTATATATTCGATGGTATGAGATAAAAAAGTGAGGCCCCAACAACTCAGTTTTCCAAGAATAATCGGCAGAAATGATGTTATTGTGACTGCGAAATAAGTAATGCAAAAACCTGAATATACTATAGCCAATGCTTTTTTTTTGTTTTTTGCTAGGTATATTAAAATACCTAAGCATACGAAAACCAGCCCACTCTCCAAATTAAATATACTACCAAACAGTGCTGGTAAAAAATAACCGATAAATTCTTCTGACAACCATCCAGTACTTAGCAATAAGTTACAAACAGCAATGATAAAAATTTGCCATGTTAAATAGATACATAAATATTTTTTAAAGTTACCATCTTTATTCCTATAGGATTCTATTAATAATGTTATAATACATATGGAAAAAAGGGATCTAAAAAAATTATTATCTATATTAATGCAAACTTGTATTATAGCCATGACCAAACCGGCAACGTAAAGCCTTATAAGATATTTTTTTTTACTACTTGTATATGTAAAACCCCAGGTAGAACAAAATATAAAAATAGGCGCGGAGAGTCTTCCTATCCAACGAAGATATACAGGAAAATGAGGAATAAACACTCCGATATGATCTATTAACATAAAAAGCAATGCTAATATTTTCAACATAAAACTTGACATATAAAAAATACTCCAATACAAAAATAACCTATCACAAATCGGGAAAAGCCCCAAAATCCATATATAGGATTTCGGGGCTTTGGACAAGCTATATAATTATTCTATATAGCCGCTAAAATCCATGTCTGTGCCACCCTCGCCTTCAAAACGAAGATAAAATTGTGTAGTAGACGACATTCCGCTAGCCGAAAAAATAGAAGTATTGTCTGGCCATATTGTTTGAGTCTTGTATGTCTTTAATGGGCTTTTGACCGTAACAATCAATTTAGTGGCCGCATTATTTTGGACACGTATCGTATAATTAGTTTTGCCGATAAACTTATAATTGGAATACAGTGGATAACCGTAGGAGACTCCGGAAAAATTATACCTCCCATTATCTACGATATTCCATACTTGAGTTGGTATGCTGGTGCCTAGTGGCGTTATAGTAACATCTTCTTTTGCTTGTTCTTGAGTAGAAAAAGGAAAACAAAAAGGTGTTGACTGGCAATTCACGACCGATGATGCAAGAACCAAATTAAAGCGGCTTTATCCACAGTTTAAGAGTTAACAGCGTACTAGTTAGCTATGAGTTTTTCTGTTTTTTTTCAAATGCAACCAGGGTGTTATAACCAAGTATAATTCCGCTTACCATTTGAGGTATTAGTGAATTATTAAAAGCATGAAAAATATAACTAACAAGTTTTTCGATGGGGGAAAAATAAAGAAGTGGCATAAGTGTTATATATAGCGATGGCACTCCTATTGAAATAAGTTTTATCCAATCTAAAGACCAGGTACCATCTTTTTTGAAGTTTGTTATAAATTGTGGTAAAGCGAGTAAAATCCCGATTATAATAGGAAATACTGCAATAAAAATAAGAGATGGGTATGGAGTATGTATTTGAGCACTTATATTTTTAAGTTTAATAATATAGTTTGATCCTATTAATACTATGTAAATTACAAATAAGATATAAAGAAAATACACAATAAACCTTTTAATGTTCAAATAACTCATTTTGTCATCAAATCCTTTTTTTGTGAGCATACTGCAAAAATAATATATCATCTTATGTGTGTTGGAATTGTATACTTTAATGCTGCCATAATAAATGAAAAACTACATAAGAAGACAAATACATCCAAAACCAATATCCAAAAATCCCTCTCAGTTCTGTATTTTTTTGCAAGAATAAATCCAAAGATAACAAATATAGTTGCTAAAACTGCCAATATAAAAACTATTATCAAATAATCTGAAACTCCTTTCCTTTTATTTAAACATTTTTTAATTGACTCGGCCCATTGGACTTATCCCTCCTAAAAATATAGAAATTTATATCGTAGTCTTGTAGATTGTGTTTTAATATCCAAAAAGGCCCCTCCATCACGATTAACGTCATTCACCTCTTTATATTCATAGAATATGTTATTAATGGTAATATATAAATATCTGTAAAGAAGAACAAAGGCGTCATGCGAAAATACTTAAATAGTCTGCTGGTTTGCATAGGAATTTGTTGTTTCAACAGTCCCATGATTATCTATTCGGTGGTAACTTTTGACCCTGTAAGTCCCAGGGGAAAGAGTCCCCGAGGTTCCTGTGTAAATGACATTTGAATCGTCGTAATTGCAATTATCCCAGCTCTTTACCACAGTCCAACCGCTGCCGTTGTACTTTTCCAGATATACAGTAACCGCAATTTTTTCAACGTCGGTGTATGCACCGGTTTCTCCTTTAACGCTGATGGTGTTATTGGCATTAACAAACATTAAGCTTTGGGCTTTTGATAAATAATTAAATGCTTGTGGAGTAGCCCGTCCGTTTTTTGCCTCGGCAAGGCCAGACGTCAGCAAAAACAGCAACATTGAAACTGTGACCATAAGTTGACAGCGTATTCTCATAAAAAATCCTCCTTAAATTTGTTTCTATATAGTAGAGTTTTTATATTAAAAAAGGTTGCACATCAATAGCAATATTTTTTTGAAAATCGATAGACGAGATTCGACATTATTCACCAATATGCATCAATATGGACCTGAAACCGTGTGTAATATATTTTTATAAACATAAAGGTTTCTTCAAATGCTTGTCGTAATTTATAACTTATTACTTATTACCAGCTAATACGGGAGGCGAGTTGCTTGCGTTTTAAATTATTCGGTAAAAATGAGACTCGTCATGATATAGCGGAGTTTATTTATAAAAATTATTATAAAACCGCATACTATACAGCCTACAAATATTGCGATGATCATGCAATGGCCGAGGAGGCTGCCCAGGAAGCTATTTTTCAGGCTATCAAAAATTTTGACCAGCTAAAAGATTCGGGTAAGCTGGAGTCCTGGTTAAAGGCTATAGCAAGAAACAATGTATTAAAAATGCTCAAGAGCATGGCTAAAAGCCCAGCGGTAAAATGTCAAGCCCACTTTAAAAAAGAATTGGAAAAAATATTTCATTATGCGAGACAAAAGAATATAACAAACTAAGCCCAGAAAATTACAATATCTGGGTCTGAGAGGGTGGTC
>NZ_QFGB01000108.1:0-4327 GCF_004369245.1 Pelotomaculum sp. FP
TGCAGGACTGGATTATTGCCTTTGACTATTCCTTCAACCTGATTAAAGAGTTGATTAAAGAAAAAGGGCCGGACCATCTCGTCCTGATCACCGACGCCGGGCAACCGGGAAATAACCCTGTACCGGGATGGAAATCTTTTATCAAAACTCTGTTAGCCCAGGGGGTAAGCGAAGCGGATATCAATGTCATGGCCAAGGAAGTACCGGCCAGATTGATGGGGCTGTAAAAGCGGATAAGGGGTACACCATGACGACAAGAAACACTGGCATCATAGCGGACATTAAGAAATTTGAAACACATGATGGTCCAGGTATTAGAACAACAGTATTTATCAAGGGGTGTTTTTTGAGATGCAAGTGGTGTGCCAATCCTGAAACCCTGGAGTATTCACCACAGCTGTATTTTATTCCAAAAAAATGCATAGGTTGTGGCCAATGCGTTGAGAATTGTCCAGCAGGCGCCATCAGCGTGATGCCGGATAATAAGGTTAATCGACAAAAGTGCGTATTGTGCATGAAATGTGTGGAAGTATGCCCCTATTCCGCCTTCAAGCAGGCGGGTAGAGTGATAACAATTGATGAAGTTATGAAGGAGGTCGAAAAAGACAAACCATTTTATGGCTCAGATGGTGGATTAACGATAAGCGGAGGTGAACCTTTATACCAACCTGATTTCACAAGAGGGTTACTTAAAAAAAGCAAAGAAAAAGGGATTTCCACAGTTCTGGATACAACAGGTTATGCAAAATGGGAAGTATATGATGATCTCCTAGGGTTCACAGATATGGTCCTTCTGGATATAAAACATATGGATCCGGCAAAGCACCTGGAAGGGACCGGGGTATCAAACAAAATTATACTAGAAAATGCCAAATTGATAGCAGAAAAATGTAAAACAAGAATATCTATACCGTTGATACCTGGTTATAACAACACTTTGGAAAATTTAATAGCAACAGCAGAATTTTTAAAAACAATCAGTATTGAATGGGTGGATATTCTGCCATTGCATTCATTAGGGTCGAGTAAGTATGAATACCTTGGCTTAGCTTCACCTTATCCCAAAATAGGGGAAATAAATAAGGAGGAAGTTGTTAGGGCAAGGGATATATTTACTAAATATGGGTTTAAAACAACAATTGGACGAATGATGTAAGGTTAGATAAGATCCCTTGAGGTTTGTTAATTAACTATAAAGCGAAACAATAATTAAACGAAAGGAGATATATACATGGCAAATTTACGTACGAATTTTCTAGGAGTCGATATTAAAAACCCTGTTGGTGTAACATCATGCGATTACGGCGGGCACGCCTGGCTGGCAAAACGTGTTATTGATCAGGGAATTGGCTGGATTGTCGGAAAGACTTGTCACAAAATCGATGGGCCGCACCGCTGGCCCAGGCCGTTTTTCTATTCCTTAAAAAAATTCGGCCCCGAGTTGAAGGACAGCTGGGTATGCAGCCAGATGTTCCACAATATGCCTTACGATCAATGGCTGGAAACAGAAGGGCCCAAGACCTTAAAACTCTGCCGGGAAAATGATGTCCTGTTTATTGCCAGCGTATCCGGTATCGGGACAGATGCCGACAGCTGGACAAGCCTCTGCAAGGACATGGAAAACTTGGGGTGCGATATGATCGAGCTGGACACCGGCGGACCGCATGCCACCTTCGGAGCTGAAGAAGCCCATAAAGATGTGGGGGCGCCCCTCGCCCTGGATCCCACGACTGCCTATACGATAACCAAGGCTTGTGTGGATTCGGTAAAGGTGCCGATTATTTTCAAGATGACACCGCAGTGCGTCAACACGGCTGCTCTTTCGCTGGCTGTGGAGAAAGCCGGGGCAGCTGCAATTTCTGCAAACAACTCCTTCTATGGAACCTGGATCGACCATGAAACCGGTACATTCTACGGTGGACCCTATTCCTGCGGAGGGCTGATGGGAAGAGCCTGGCAGCTCTTCTCACTGGCAAAGGTTTTGGAGAGTACTGCCACTGTAAAAATTCCTGTAATCGGGATCGGCGGTATCTTTACGTGGGATGATTGTGTTCGTTACATGATGGCTGGCTGCCAGGTCACCGGACTATGCTCAGCGATTTATTCCCGCGGTGTGGGCGTTTTGAAAGATGCTATTGAGGGCATGAGCGCTTTTATGGACCGTAAAGGGTATAAGTCGGTGGACGAATTTACCGGCATGTGCGTAAAAGATTTCTCTTACATCAGGGATTGGCCAAGAGAACAATCCCCGATGGCGCATCCCACGCCCATTATTCCGGTATATGACCTGGAAAAATGCAACCGTTGCGGTATTTGTGAAAAAGTGTGCCCCTACGGCGCCATTAAATTGGACAAAGAAGCCGGCCCGGTTATCAATGACCAGTGCTATGGGTGTGCCTGGTGCCAGGGACATTGCCCGAAAGACGCCGTGTCAATGGTCTTGAAAGAAACAGGCGAGCTCATTTGGAACGGCCGTGGTCTTCCCAAGAAGTGGGTCAAAGAATAATAATCAGTTAGGATATGAAATATTGGTGGCGAATGTCCACCAATATTTCATATCTTCAGTCATATTAACTCCATAGGCACTCAGGATGTTCGGAATAGAAAAGGAGTTGAATTCTTAATGGCGGAATTAGGTATTTTAATAAGTTTAGCCCTCCTGATTTACTTTGCTTACCGCGGCTTTTCTGTGCTTTATATTGCCCCTATTGTGGCGATTTTAGCTGCGCTCAGCCAGGGCCTTTCACCGATGCCCGCTTATACCGAACTATTTTTAGGAAAAGCTGTTGGTTATTTTAAATCCTATTTTCCGGTTTTTATCCTGGGAGCTATGTTTGGCAAGGTTTTCGAAGCCACAGGAATGGCTGAATCCATTGCCAAGTATATTATTAAATCCATGGGCAAGGGTAAATATAAAGCCGTTGTAGCAGTTGCCATTGCCGGTATGGTGCTTACCTACGGCGGGGTTAACGCCATGGTAGCTATTTTTGCTATTTATCCTTTCGCCAGTGTCCTCTTCCGTGAAGTGGATGTGCCAAAGCGCCTCTTACCAGCTGTTGTGCTTTTGTCGGTAGGGACAATCACAATGGATGCTTTCCCCGGAACGCCCCAGGTCCAAAACATCATTCCTACCAAGTATTTCGGTACCGACACCTTTGCTGCACCGATTACCGGCACCATTTGTGGATTGTTGATTGTGTTACTATGTTTTCTCTGGTTTAAACATCGTATCCAGCAGGCTGAAGCAGCAGGTGAAGGTTATGGTACCGGCCATATTAATGAGATAGATGCTACCACTGAACGCAATCCCATTGATTGGAGACTTTCCATTTTACCGCTGCTGGCAGTCCTGATTATAAATTTTTTCATGACGAAAGTGTTTACCTGGGATCCTAACATATTGGAACCCTTCAAAAATATGAGCCTGCCTCTTATGGCGGCAAGCGTAAGCAGCATATCTGCTATATGGTCTTTGATCATTGCCGAAATCTGCGGCATCATCCTGGCCATTTGTATCGGATATAAAAACATGCGGGGTGTCGACAATATGTCGAAAGCCCTAAATGCAGGAGCCATTGGCTCTTTGGTGGCTGTCATGAATGTAGTATCAGAAGTGGGTTATGGTAATGTTATTGCCGCGTTGCCGGGATTTAAATCAATCTCAAATTTCCTATTGAATATTCAAATGGGTAATTCGCCGTTATTATCAGAAGCTGTTACTGTCAACGTTCTTGCCGGCATAACTGGTTCCGCTTCCGGTGGTATGGCCATTGCTCTGGACATTATGGGCAAACACTGGCTGGCAATGGCTAATGCTATAGGAATGTCGCCGGAAATATTACACAGGATAGCGTCTCTGGCTTCAGGTGGCATGGACGACCTGCCGCATAACGGCGCTGTCATAACTATTCTGTTGATTTGCGGCCTTACCCACAGGCAGGCCTACAAAGATATGTTTGCGGTAGTGGTTGCTAAAACTCTAGTGGCCTTCCTTGCAATCGGAGTTTATTATTTAGTTCATTCCGTTACAGGATTAGTATAAAACTAGTTCTAGAGGTAGAGTAAAAAGCTGCCCTCCTGGGCAGCTTTTTACAAAAGACACTTGGGGGTGTCAACATATCAGGGTATGTTACCGATTTAGGTAGCGGAATTTTGTGAACCTACCCAATGAGGAGTACCTGATCATAGCACAAACACTAGTTAGGGCTTGCTGAATAGGTTCTGATTTTAAAAACTGATTTTAGACAACCATATAAACAGTGCAATTTTGGCTCTCAAAAGCCTCCAAGATGGTGCATATAAAATGGTAAAAAAGAAGCCGGAGCCG
>NZ_QFGB01000109.1:0-4101 GCF_004369245.1 Pelotomaculum sp. FP
CTGACCGGTACTAATAGGTCGAGGGCTTGACCTAAAACAGCAACTAAAACATTGTAACTCCTACGCTGTACAGTTTTGAGAGAACATCTCAACTAAAACGATAAATATTTCTGGTGACAATGTCGGAAGGGGTACACCCGTTCCCATCCCGAACACGGCAGTTAAGCCCTCCTGAGCCAATGGTACTTGGGACGTCGGTCCCTGGGAGAGTAGGTCGTCGCCAGATTAATTTTAAAGCCTCATGGTTAAACGACCATGAGGCTAATTATTTACAGACGTCCCTAAAGAAGTATTGATACAGGGAACGGTGCGGCCGCAGACCATTTCAGATTTTTTGTAAACCTCCATACAGATGTAGAATAAGAACATCTGTATGGAGGTTTTGTTAATGGCAAAGAGGAGAATCACCTGATCTATGCCAAAACCGATTACATTATTTTTTTGGTACCTCCAAATTTTATGATTATCAAATGATTAATCCCATCTTACAAGCATGTCATATTCTCTTGATGGGTAAAAAATAATTATGGTAGATAAGATGTTGTTATCTGAAATATATTGACCCGGCCCTTAGGGCCTGGTTTATACTGACCTTAAAAGGTGGGATGCCAGTGGAAAACCGCATAAAGATCGGCGATTTCGTTAAACTGACCGGAAGCACATTAAAAACCATAAATTATTACCACAAAATCGGTTTGCTGCCTGTACCGGAGCGCTCTGCTGGGGGATACCGTTTATATGGGCCGACGGAGTTGAACCGCATGCGTTTGATCAAACGCTTAAAATCCCTGGGGTTAGGTCTCAAGCACATTAAGGAAATAATGGGAGATTTACAGAATCCCAAAACATGGCGAGAAGTCTTACAATCCCTGCGTCTAGAATTGCTCAATCAAAAGAAAACCCTGGAAGAACGAATGGCGAAAATTGATACTCTTCTGAGTGAAAATGCGCTTCTTTTGAATGAAGACAGTTTAGATTCTCCTTCTTTTCAAATGATTACTGAGATACTGGGGGCGGATCAAATTGAAAAATACGCTCGTACCTGCCCGGAAATATATGATCACCACCGCAAATTGTATGGCATCCTGGATGATTTCCAGTGGGGTGAAGATTACCGGGAGAGCTTTCGCGCCCTGGCCGAGTATTTCAAAACGCATCCCGAACACTATCAACTGGCTTTGGATTCAGGAGCGCGTTGGGCCAAGCTTTCCCAACTTAGCGTAGACGATCCCCAGATTGAAGCTTTGGCAAGCGAATCTGTCGCTCTTATCAACAGCATGCCTCCGGTAAAAGAGCTAATATGCAAACATCCAGGAATGAAAAAGCCTCTAGAAAGCTTATATCAGGAGATAGTCGCCGATGTGCTTTCACCAGCCCAATTAAAGTACCAACAACTTTTTGAAAAATTTCTCTCAGCTGAAGACTAATTAATAGTTGTGGATATTCTAAATAAGATAAAAGATTCCATTCCTAAAGACGATCGAGGACAGGAGATAATACTTATGAAAGACAATATTAATAATTTATCCACGTTTAAAGCTTATCTAGTACCTTTAATAATTATGATTGTGATGGGGCTTGTGTTATTTCTCCCCGCAGGCTCCTTAAAGTTTTGGGAAGCATGGATTTGGTGGTCGATAATTTCTGCACTGACACTTTTTATTACCACCTATTTTTTAAAAAAGGATCCAGGGCTTTTGTCAAGACGAATGAAAGTAAGAGAAAAAGAGCAACAACCAGGTATCATACGCATCTTATCATTCTTATCTCTGTTCGCCTACTTAATTCCCGGCTTTGATTACCGTTATCACTGGTCGGCAGTGCCGGTTTGGATTATAATTGCTGCCAATGCTTTGGTCTTTTTGGGATATGTATTCATTTTCTTGGTTTTTAAGGAAAATAGTTATGCTTCGACTATCATACAGGTGGAGAAAGAGCAACAGGTTATTACAACCGGTCCCTACGCTATTGTTCGTCATCCGATGTATACGGGGTTGTTAATAATGCAGTTGTTCACTCCTCTAGCCCTTGGTTCTTATTGGGCATTAATATTCTCGTTCCTTTTCATACCAACGATTATATTCAGGATAAGAAAAGAAGAAGAAGTGCTATTACGAGACCTACCGGGGTACACGGATTATTTTATTAAAACACGTTATCGCTTGATTCCTTCATTTTGGTAAAAATTAGTGTGACCCTCAATCCCGAATAACCGGGGCAGGATCAGAATCGCCGGGATAAAGAACAGCCCCTGGCGGATTTTTTTATTTTGCTTTTGGGTTGCTCAGACAGCGATCTTGTATTTGATTTAGTATTAATGTAAAATAGTTTGATAGTTAATAAGGTGCTCGATTGGAGGCAGTTTTGATGGCGGAAAAAGGAACCTGGACAGTGAAGAAAGGTTTGGCTGAGATGCTCAAGGGTGGGGTAATAATGGATGTGACAACACCCGAGCAGGCCAAAATTGCGGAAGAGGCGGGCGCCTGCGCTGTAATGGCTCTGGAGAGGGTACCGGCCGATATCAGGGCGGCCGGAGGCGTGGCGCGTATGGCTGATCCAACAATAATCCTGCGTATTATGGATGCGGTGACTATTCCAGTAATGGCGAAGGCCCGCATTGGACACTTCGTGGAGGCGCAAATCCTCGAGTCGCTTGGGGTTGATTATATTGATGAGAGTGAAGTGCTCACACCCGCGGACGATAACTTCCACATTGACAAGAATGCCTTTAAGGTACCATTTGTATGTGGCGCCAGGAACCTCGGTGAGGCGCTACGGCGCATCGGCGAAGGCGCAGCTATGATCCGGACCAAAGGTGAACCTGGCACGGGCAACGTGGTTGAAGCCGTCCGGCATATGAGGATGGTCATGGGAGAAATTCGCAGGGTGCAGAATTTGCCTAAAGAAGAGTTAATGACCGCCGCCAAGGACCTTGGGGCGCCTTACGACTTGCTGGCGCAGGTGGCAAAAGCCGGCCGCTTGCCGGTGGTGAACTTTGCAGCCGGTGGTATTGCTACTCCGGCGGACGCCGCGCTGATGATGCAGCTTGGCTGCGACGGTATTTTTGTCGGTTCGGGCATCTTTAAATCCAAAGATCCTGCCGCGCGGGCTAAAGCGATTGTGGCTGCTACCACCCATTACAACGACCCGCAGATCCTGGCGGAGGTTTCCAGGGACCTCGGTGAGGCCATGCCCGGGCTGGAGATCGCAAATATTGCCCCTGCTGAACGGATGCAGGACCGCGGCTGGTAATTCGGTCGTCAGTCGTCGGCTGCCAGAGGTCAGATTGGAGTCTTTGAATATGAGAGTCCCGCATACAAAGCTATACCCAAGAAATGTCGTATGTGATGGGGCATGATTTTCTAAATGGAAATAATGATATAAATATGGAGGCGCTTCTGAGACACTCTGTCGTTAGTATATAAGAATATTTGAGATAAAGGGCCTTTATTCTGGAAAGGAAGTTGTAAAATGAGGGTAGGGGTTCTGGCCCTCCAGGGGGCCTTCAGGGAGCACCAGAAGGCGCTTGCCGCGTGTGGTGTAGAAACGGAGCAGATCAAGAAGCCGGAACAGCTTGCCAAAATCTCGGCTCTGGTAATCCCCGGTGGGGAGAGTACCACCATGGGCAAGCTGCTGATAGAATTTAACCTTCTTGAACCGATCAAAGAATTAGGGGAGCAGGGGATGCCGGTATTCGGCACCTGCGCCGGAATGATCCTTCTGGCTAAAGGGATAGCAGGCTCAACCCAGCCCCGCCTGGGTCTGATGGATATTACCGTGGAGCGCAACGCTTTCGGCCGGCAGGTGGACAGCTTTGAAGCAGAGCTTGACATCCCGGTTTTAGGAGAGGAACCTTTCCGGGCGGTCTTTATCCGGGCCCCTTATATTCTGAGCGTCGAAAAAAGCGTTGAAGCGCTAACCAGCTTCGGGGGGAAAATTATTTTTGCCCGCCAGGGAAGGTTCCTGGCCGCTGCTTTTCACCCGGAATTGACCGGCGACTTGCGGGTGCACCGTTATTTTCTGGAAAATTGCATTTAGCATAAGGTATTATCATGTATGTAAATATTGAGAATATATTGTTATTTTGTATCCCTATTGCAT
>NZ_QFGB01000110.1:0-3535 GCF_004369245.1 Pelotomaculum sp. FP
GCTTCTTTAACAAGCTGCTCTTTGAAATCCTGAGGATATCTTTTACGTTTCATCCATACCCCTCCGTTAATATTAGTTTATATTAATAAGGGGGTATGGCTCAAACTCAATTAAGGGGCTTAATAGACTGGAGATATAGTTCATAAATTTTTCCACCGACCTCATGGACCAATATTACGAGTACCAAACACACTCTAATGTAATTACTAACGGATATGCTGTATTTAACTTCTAAAAAAATATATACTGCTGCAATGATAGTGATAAATATTACATCTCGGATATAGTCTAATTTCCGGGTGCTTATCAGAGCAAAAATAATACCAAATTGTATTACAAAAAAAGCAACGCTAATAAAATTTCTTATTTTCGCTTCTAAATACATAATTCACCTCCAGCCAACACGTAACGGCTTTTGTCCGGTGTTTAGTTTGTACATCTTGAAGCAATCTCATTATACGACAACACTATCTGGGTAGGTTAGGACACAAAAAAGACCAAGCTGCTAAGGAAACTCAGCCTGGTCTTTTGAGGGAAAACAGCTAACATCCGTTATTTTGGGAAGAAGAACCGTCCCCGTGCTTCCGTCCATTTATTGATTTAAAAATATCGTAAACGCTTCTCCAACCTGTTCCCAGTCGTCGCTCATTCTGCCGCTTTGTTCAGGAAACTTTGCCGCATAGGGGGTTAGCGTGAGCGATGTGATTGCATCCGCCAAATCCCCATTGATGTTTTGATATTTAAATACTAAATCTTCACCGGACACACTTGTGAGGCAAAATTCCACTTCGTTTCCCAGGTTATCCCTGCCTCTTAGATCAATGTCATAGGAATGCTCAGACCGATCTTTTACTTTGCCGAAAATTTTCTGATTGACAGGATTATATCTGAACTCTTCCAAAATATACTTTTCATTCCCGATATTAAATGTGTAATCTAAGGCCATGGCATAGGTATCGGCCATTAATTCACTGCCGTTTGCCGCAAATTCGAATTCCCATTTCCCTTTAACCTGCTCTGTAGCGGCATTGCCAATATAATAGGTTAAATTTTTTAAGACGACTTTTATATTGACGTTTTCCGCCGTATCAATACCGGCAATATTTACCGAATAAGCGCTAAAAAACAAAGTTTCAGAATCAGCAAGCGGCCCGCTGCTTCCGGTCGCACCATAATTCCTTAGTTTCTTGCCGTTGATAAAAATATCGTAATCAAAATTAAGCCCTTTAACCGGTTTGTTTGTATTGGTAATTATGGATAAAATCAGCTCGTCCCTATCGATAATCACATCGGTTAATTTCATCTCGACGCCGTTGCTTTCCACCACTTGATTGACGACATTGGCATAGGGTGCGATATTTCTTTCAATGCCAAGCGCCTCACCGATGGAGTAGGATATTTCCGCAAGCCTGGATTCCGTTGCCGCGTACACCGTTTCCCCCAAATTTGTTTGCGTAAAGACGCCTGCGGCCAACAGCAAAGCCAGAGCAACCGTCCCAATTTTTTTCCAATAGGATTTTCTATTCCTATTTTTCCTGAAGGCCTTTTTTAGATTCTGCTTTTCCATATCGTTAAGCTCCTCTTTCTCATAATCCGCAAGATTGATATCCAAATGATTCAAAAATTCATACATATTCTTGGAATTTTTCACATTAATGTCCTCCTTTCACTTCCTTGCGAATTCTCTTCTTTCCCCTGGAAATTCTATTGTATAAAACAGGTTTGCTAAATCCGGTAGCATCGGCCAATTCATTGAGATCTTTCTGTTCCAAATACAATTTTTTAAAAATTTCCTTGTCCTCTTTAGATAAACTGCTCAGAATTCTTTCCGTTTCTTCCCCAATCTCCTTGGATAATACTGCCTTTAAAGCGTTATCTTCCACAGGGATTATGACATCCTCTATGTTTTCATCTTCCAAATATTTTAAGTATTTTCTGGCATAATCGATGGATTTATATCTGGCTATTCCCCCTATCCAATTTTTAAAGCCGTTTCTTGCAGGGTCATAAAAGTAAATATTATGCCAAATAGCCAGAAGGCAATCATTCATACACTCTTCATAAAGACCGGGAAGATAAAATAAATGTTTTTTTATCACGGTTTTAAGAATCCAGGCATAATTGTCAATAACATACTCTAAGGCTTTCTCGTTTCTCTTTTTCAGCTGTTCAACAAAATTTTCTTCGGTTATTTTCAAGCGCCCACCTCCTTTGTGTTTTCATTTCTACATGTAGATATTTTGATCTTCACTTTATACTTCGTATGCGGCAAGGAAAATCTATCAAAAATTTATTAGATATAATCAAGAATATCCCATCGCCCCTGCTGCCTTCTTGGACTTTATGGCCTTTCTCGGGAATAATACCGGAGAATTGCTCCGTTTATTTCTGGCAGAGCTTGCCGAAGATGAAAAAACAGACATGCTCCAAAGGATGGGAGGATATCTGTTGTATTCCAAAGGGATACGCGGTCCGTAAAACTTGTGTTTATTGGCTTTTAATTATTACAGAAACGTAGCCGAAAGCCCCCGGTTTTAATCGAGGGATGAAGGCGGCTCCCGATTNNCCCCCTCGTTCTGTTGCAGTANTNTTAATTAAGTGATACAATATAATNATGGGACAAGAGTATAGAAGAACACAAACCACAGTATCTCTAATCAACTATCATTTTNTTTTCTGTNCACGGTATAGGCGAAAGGTGTTAGTCAAAGAGGTTGAACAGAGGTTNCGGAANCTTCTTCAAGAGATATGCCGNGAACACGAACTCATCATTGTGGCGCTTGAAGTAATGCCGGACCATGTGCACCTATTCGTAAACGCCTTNCCGNCTATTAGNCCCTCAGAGATTATGGCAAAAGTGAAAGGAGTGACTTCAAGAAGATTGCGGCAAGAATTTAAACACTTGCAGCATTTGCCNAGTCTATGGACACGCTCATTTTTCTGTTCTACGGCAGGAAATGTATCCAGCGATACGATCCAACGGTATATTGCAGANCAAAAGACAAGGGGGTGACAAATTGCAAATAACTGTAAAANTCAAGCTGCAGCCNACAAAAGAACAGTNNAAATTGCTAATNGNAACAACCAAAAACTATATCTATTTGGTNAATCAAATCGTATCAGACTATGCTGTGGCGGANAGAAACCTTAAATACTCAAGNAAAGACGTGATCGCAGACCTTCCNAGCGCTGTTAAAAATCAAGCNATTCGAGACGCCAAGAGTGTTTTTGTGAAATATAAGAAGGCAGTCCGGGCTAACGCCAGACTAAAACCCGATGAGCAAAGAGAAGTCAAGCTCCCTGTTCTCAAAAAGCCTGTGGCTATTTGGAACAATCAAAACTATTCTTTGAAAGAAGATGTGCTCTCGTTTCCTGTGTTAGTCGAAGAAAAATCAAAACGCATGGAGATGAAAGCTATCTTAACCGGCTACCAGAAAAATCTATTGAATAACAAACCAGGCAGCCTGCGCATCACTCAAAAGTCCGGCAAGTACATAGCACAAATTGCCGTACAGGTGGCAGAAAATACGGCCGC
>NZ_QFGB01000111.1:0-3443 GCF_004369245.1 Pelotomaculum sp. FP
CACCCTGTACAATCAAGATCTCGGACTGGACAAAAAGCCCCGTACCTACCGCAAGCGGGCGAGAAAAGACTATCTGAAAATAGCCAAACAACGAAAACCACTCGCAAAGTCTATTCGAAAGGCTATCCTGGGATACCTTCGCAGACTTATTAGCAAAAGCTAACTCTTGTTTTTGATGTTTGTTCATCCTTACTATTCTATAAATCATTGCTACTTCCTTTTCAGTTAGCTTATTTTTGCATCTTTCCATAAAATATTAAGCTTTTCTAAAATGGCACGAGCATAAATCAAACATTCCATCTGTTGCCAGCGTGTTAGTTTTGTTGAATTTATTAAAAATTGTTCTTTTTCTGTTATTTTCTTATATGTATTTAGGCTTCTATTTATCAGCATTAAATTAATACCTCCACCATGGAAAGAGATTATATTTATAAATAAAATTTTAATTTATTATTACTCAAAAATTTTGTCATACAATAATGATATATTTTAGATTTTATTAGATTTAACAAAATAATTTATCTAAATGTTGAAAAGGAAAGTTTATCTAGGTTAGAATTATAGACTTAGTTAACAAAATATTTTTAGTAAGGTGAAAAAATGTTAAAATTTATTGCACATGATGTCAAAAACCAACCGCAAAAAACAAATCCTTTTGATGAGGCAATTAAGGACGTACTAAAAGAATCGGGAACTTGTTACCTCTTAACGCCATATTTTAATATCCATATTATTATTGAATTCTGCAAAATAAATAATGATTCCATTTTAATAACAGATATAGGGGAATTAAAAACAAATATATCAACAGATAGTGAGTTAAATTTTTTTATTAATCTAATCGAATTAGAAATTTTGAAGGTGTATGATGTACCAAATTTACATGCAAAAATCCTACTAAAAGGCGGTAAGTTATTAGTTGGCTCAGCCAATTTTACCAATAATGGTATGGGTAGGAACCATGAAGGTAACATTCTGGTTTCTGATAATAGTATAATTTTAGAAGTAAACAATTGGATAACAAATTTAATTGATAGTTCTAAATTAGCATCCAAAGATTATTTGAGATGTTCTTATGCTAAACTACCTTTGTTGCAATCTAGAGCAAACGAAACAAAGGCGGCATTAAAAGAATTAAATAGACCACTAATATCTGTTAAACCAACCAAACTTGGCAAAAAACTTAAAAACAAAAAGAATGGAGTTCATGAACCAATAGGAAATAATGGTTTAATATCTGATATAGTTAAGATTTTTTCTAATTTGGAAGAAGCATTAGTGGGTTTTTTTTATTTTAAATATGCTTATGATTTGTTTACATTTAGCTGTGAGAATAATGGAATATTATCAACAACATTCACTAAAGATAAAAAGTTAACTATGAATATTGGGCAATGGGAAGTGATAAGTATAAAAAGAAAGAATAATATTTATCACATTGTATTAGGGATAGATACTTTAATGTTTAACAATTTTAATGATATTACGGTTATAAAAAACATCCCTTTTTCTCGTAGATTTGCCAAATCCGAAGAACACAATCATGTTTATTTAAAATTTGAGTGGGATTTAAAAAACAAATTTCCTAAACCACTTATAGATAGTTGGAAAAGTACAATGTTATACGCTATTAATATTTTTAAACATTGGATTTCAAGTTCATTTAAAATTCATCATCATAGAATAGAGATTGAAAATTTATTAAACCTTAAAAACAATGAAATTATCGATACAATTGATGGTGTTTTTAAGCTGTAGCATTACTTGGTGTTCTTTTCTCCTGTGGCAAGCGATAATGGACCGGGCAAGGAAAATCATACCAGGGGATAATTTACACTAGCTTTGCAGGGCATTCTGGAAAGCGGAGTTTCATCAGTGAAAAAAGCTGCCGGTTAACTATAAGACCACAATCAGGGACCGGGTAAGTTGGCGGGTTGCTTATCGCCAGGGAACAGCTTTCGTTGCCTGTAAGCTGCCAACATTGGTGGTTCGCTTTTTCGTAGAATTGCCTTGCTGAGTAATCTGGTATAGGCAGGGTTATGGGTGGGCTACTGGTAGATAACTATCAACATCGCAGGGAAGGGTAATCTGGTTTGTGGCTGTGGGCTGGGAATGCTACCGGTTGCTGTGGCCCCAGTCCCGACATAGCTGGATTTTGGTAGTCCGGGGGGGAGGCATAGACAGGCAGTTTATTTGGATGGGAATATAAACCCCACTGTTACTGGTTGTGTGTGAAAGTGTGTAATCTTGTGATTAATGTAAGATTGAATGGGCTGGGACGGGGTGGTTTCAACCCACGCACCCGCAGGGGGTGGACCTTCGACAACGCCCAGATATACCGGGAGATTGGGGTTTCAATCCACGCACCCGCAGGGGGTGCGACTTGGTTTTATTGCCGATTTATGGTTGATATTAGTTTCAATCCACGCACCCGCAGGGGGTGCGACAGCCTTTCGTCCCTGATGGATATGTGATTATGGGTTTCAATCCACGCACCCGCAGGGGGTGCGACCAGGACCTTGGCGCTGTTGGGCCAACCGGTTTGTTTCAATCCACGCACCCGCAGGGGGTGCGACGGGTTGTTCTAGGCGTAATAACCGCCTGATCGAGTTTCAATCCACGCACCCGCAGGGGGTGCGACTGATGGTGTACATGTTGTAGATAGTATCCCTGAGTTTCAATCCACGCACCCGCAGGGGGTGCGACTCAGGATGAAAAATAGGTACTTCCTAATATTCAAGTTTCAATCCACGCACCCGCAGGGGGTGCGACTGATTATTTTAAGCGCATCGGCATTGTTAAGCATGTTTCAATCCACGCACCCGCAGGGGGTGCGACGCATTTTGTTGTAGCAGTTAGGGCTATGCGAGAGTTTCAATCCACGCACCCGCAGGGGGTGCGACTCAACATTGAGCACTTGATTAATATTTTTACTGTTTCAATCCACGCACCCGCAGGGGGTGCGACGACAACCTTCCTTCCGTCTGGGTAGATTATCAGTTTCAATCCACGCACCCGCAGGGGGTGCGACTTGGGTTGTCCTTAATAGTGTAAGCCTGCGTGTTTCAATCCACGCACCCGCAGGGGGTGCGACTGTTTTCTTTATCTTGCATGTATTTATCAACTTGTTTCAATCCACGCACCCGCAGGGGGTGCGACTAAAAGCTCGCCGCGTCTAAGTCCAGTTCTGATTGTTTCAATCCACGCACCCGCAGGGGGTGCGACCGAATATCGTTTATATTTCTACGGCAATGCAGGGTTTCAATCCACGCACCCGCAGGGGGTGCGACGCGTCCCGCTGGGTTCCTTGGTATAATGTAATCTTGCTCGTAAAGTAGTCCTGGCAGGCAGGATTTTTTTGCACATTGATTATCTAAAAGATGATTCAGAACCCTCCCCAATCTGCTAAAATATTTGCAGTTTCTTTGGGGAGGTTATTATTT
>NZ_QFGB01000112.1:0-3375 GCF_004369245.1 Pelotomaculum sp. FP
GATTGCGTTTGGCCATCCTCGCGTCCACCACCACCGCGGGACGCGCATCTTTTACCACGGCCGCCGCGGGGTCTACCAGCACCGGGATGACCTTTTTTTCAAGCAATGACAGGGCCTCTTCCACCGAGCCGGCCAGGCCGGCCTCTATCCCTTCTATGGTGACGTTCCCTTCATATACCGCCTCGGCAAACGACACGGTCCTTCTTACCACCAGCGGGCGTTCTATTTCGGTCATGATCACGTCCAGGCCGCTCTTGTAAAGACGGTAAGCGACCCCTGAGGCGAGGTCGCCGGCTCCTCTTATCACTACCACTGCTTTATTTTTACTTATTTTTTTCACCCCCGCTAAAAACCTCTTGATACCCGCCTGCCGGTTCTATGAATACTTCCATCGCGCCGCCGCAGACCATCCCTTCCGCAGCTGCCGTGTCCGCGCTAAGCGACACTTTATACATGCGCGGCAAGTTTTCGTCAATCACACCAAGGGCGGCCAGCCGGACCTCCGACTCACCGCAACCGCCCCCTATTGTCCCCAAAATCCGGCCGTCTCCGTAAACCAGCATCCGCGCGCCTGCTTTGCGGGGGGTGGAGCCCCGTGTTTTTACTATTGTGGCCAGCGCCGCAGGTGTTTGATCTCCTGTGAGCGTTTTCTGCAATACTTCTCTGTCCGCCGCGGAAGGCAGTTCAACGTCGCCGGCGGACTTCTGCGGGCTGTGGTCTTTTAGGGAGCGGGCGCTCCCGCCGCGGCGCTCTCTGAGCAATTCCGCGGCTATACTTACGGCCACCTCTCCGGGGGTCTGCGCCCCTACGTCCAAACCTACCGGCATGTGCGCCTGCTCCAGTTTTCCGGCGTCTATACCTTCTTCGAGCAACTGCTGCCTGACTATTTTTATCTTTCGCCTGCTGCCGATCATGCCCAGGTAAGCCAGGGGGTATTTGATCAACCGGCGCAGGCATTCCTGGTCGTGCTGGTGGCCCCTGGTGACGATTACCACACTGCTTGACGGTCCCAGCTCCAGGTGTCTTTCCATGTCGCTGAAGTCGCAGCAGATGACTCTGTCGGCCCCGGGAAAACGCTCTTTGTGAGCAAAGTCAGGCCGGTCGTCGACTACCGTAACCTGGTACCCCAGTATTTTCCCGATAGCTGCCAGCGGCACGGCTATATGGCCGCCGCCTAAAATGATCAGTCCATGCGGCGGCTGGTAGGGGGCGATCATAACTGTGGCGCTCTGCTCCGGTTTGGCCGGGTTGAACAGGGTCGCTACCTCAAACATCCCGTTGGACCGGTTACTTTGGACCATTTCCGCCGCCTGCTCTGCCAGCCAGGCCAGCTCCAGGTTCCCTGCTTTCCCTTCACCGTTAATTTTTACTATTACCTTCTTCCCCAAGAGGCTGTCGGGAAGGTTTTGCTTGCCTATGACGGTCACTATGGTTATCCCTTGCTCCAGGTTGCTTTCCATATACTCCAATAACCTCCTCCCTGGATTTTTGGCGTTATTTTGCCATACATGCCTCGCTGAATAGTCGTTGGCAATGTTATTTTCAGGTTAGTGCGAGCCTTTGCCGAAGGTGCAGTTGGGATACCGGCACTCGGGACAAGCCCTGCAGAGCCCGCCGCAGGCCAGCGCCACGATGTCCTTGCGGGTTACCCGCTCACCCGCCAACAACCGCGGCAGGATTAAGTCCACGACGGTTATTTTGAAAAACATCCCGCAGGCCGGCACTCCCATGATCGGGACGTCCCCCAGGTAGGCCAGCATAAACATCGCGCCGGGCAGCGCGGCGGCGCCGTATTTCTCCACCCTGGCTCCCGCCAGGCGAATGGCGTTGGGGGTGACGTCGTCGGGGTCGACGGACATGCCTCCTGTTACAAAGATGATATCCGCTCCCTCCGAGGCCATTTTGTTGATCTTGGCGGCAATGATTTCAGCGTTGTCAGGCGCGAAATCTATGCCCAGTATCTCTGAACCGAACGCTTNCACTTTCTCGGTGATGACCGGTCCGAAACCGTCCCGGATACGCTTTTTATATACNTCGCTGCCGGTAATGACCGCGCCCACTTTTAATTCCTNAAAGGGAAGCACNTTGATGACCCAGCCGCCGGCCTGCCGGCAGATGTCTTCAGCGGNTGTNACTGTTGTTTCGGGTACGACCAGCGGTATGACCTTGGTCCCTGCCAGCAGTTCGCCTTCTTTGACCACCGTATTGTTGGGCANGGTCGATAAAATCACGTCCGGCAGCTCGTTGATNGCTTCCAGGGCGGGAATATTGATTTTCAGCAGCCCGTCGCAGGCGGCGTGCATGTTCACCCGGCTTTCCTTGGGGCCGGACCAGGTTACCCACTCGCCGGTGACAGCTTCGCCCAGGCGCACNCCGGCTTCGTCCTCATGGACGTCACCATGGTCAAGGTCTAAGATATAGATATTTTCCTTGCCCAACCNCAAGAGCTCGGGTACGTCTTCCGGCCTTATGATGTGCCCTTTTTTAAAAAGCGCTCCCTTGGCTTCTCCCTTCACGATTTGGGTGATATCGTGGCTGAGCACCTTTCCTACCGCTTCCTCTACCTTTATCGTCTGCAACTTCATTTATATCACTCCTTGAAAGCGCCTTTATCGTACACGATGGAGGATAGACTATCAATCAAAATTTATTCCTAGTTAGTATAACTCAAGGGACGCATTTCAACCTGGTGTTTTCCATACCCTGTCTCCGCAGGAAAGGCAGGTTATGACCGTACTGCCCTTGTTGGTCCTGATGATACACCTGCGGCTGTGAAAACCGCAGGCCTTGCAGTAAGAGCCTTCTTCAGTAAAGTATTCCTGATCTTTTTTTTCAAAAACTTTACTTTTAGGATTTTTATATCCTTTATTATTAAAAAATATCGCCAGATCTCGCGAGTCAACAACGTGGCCCGGCATTGCTATATTTTACCCCTTTATTATCAACATCTTTGTGTTAATTTTCAAACGATTCAGGTTACAACTTAAAATATTAACTGCAATTACAGTTGTGTTCGCAATTTAATCGTTCTTTTGTGGTTGTTAAATAATGCACAAGGAAAGCGTTACCAAAGGCGACGGCAAATATGTTTTTTGAAATATTGGTTATTTTGTATAAGTGCAGATATAATTTTAGCGGCAACGGCTTTTTCTTCCGTTGCCGCTAAAATTATCATAATGTTTCTTTTAGCTCACTTTTTAATTCGCGGCGTATGGCAAGGTTGTTATTAAGCTCCGCAACCGCAGCCACAGCCAGCTTCTTTTTCTTTCTTTTCTTTTAAGGCCTTGAGGATCATTTCCGGAGTAATCGGCACTTCGTAGAACCTTACACCGATAGCGTCGTAGATCGCGTTGGTAATCGCCGGGAAGGTCGGCT
>NZ_QFGB01000113.1:0-3295 GCF_004369245.1 Pelotomaculum sp. FP
CCGAGCGGCTTAAGAGTTTTGCGGGGAGAGTGATGCCGGTGAGCGTCGCTCTTTTTTTGTTAAAAGCAACATAACATCACTCTCTTTGGAAAACTAAGCGATAAACCTCGGGAGTTTGAGGGCAGAGCCCTCAATAGCCGTAAGGCTGTTTTGAATTATCTGTTGGCAATACCCTTGCGCTCCCGCATAGAGTTTTTACCGTCGATAAAAATGGTGTAGGAATCATGCACAATGCGATCTGAAATGGCATCGGCCAGTGTCGGTTCGCCAATTTTATGATACCAACCGCCGATCTCAAACTGGGAACAGAATATGGTAGAAGCTTTTTTGTAACGAGATTCTACGATCTCAAGCAGATCGCGGGCTTCGCTTTCCTTGAGCGGAAACAGAAGCCATTCATCCAAAATGAGCAGCTTTACCTGTTTGTAAGCTTTGATGACCTTGCGGTATGTCCCCTCACCGCGTGCAATGGCCAATTCACCCAGCAGATCGGGAAGCCGTACATATTTAACCGTGTAAAAGTTTCGGCTGGCAGCCATGCCAAAAGCATTTGAGAGGTAGGTTTTTCCGCTACCCGTGGCTCCAAGGATTATGATGTTATGGGCTTCTTGGATGTAGTTACAGCTAGCCAAGCGGATGATTTGAGCTTTGTCGAGTTTGCGATCGTCATGATACTCAATGTTCTCAATACAAGCGTCATTGAAGGCAAAACCCGCGTTTTTGATCAAGCGCGACAGCCGATTGTTTTTACGGGCTGCCCATTCGGCATCGATCAGCAGACCGAAGCGTTCTTCAAAAGCCATGTCAGACAAGTTTGCGTTTTTGAGCTGTTCCCGGAATGCTGCAGCCATGACACTAAGCTTCATTTCGTGAAGCTTGGCTACGGTTGAATCGTTTAGCATTTTCCATCCCTCCTGCTGTAGTAATCGGCTCCTCGTGTGAGTCCAAACTCAGAGGAGGAATGGCCCGGGGTTTCTTTCGGCAGCTTGTCCTGACCGGATTTTAAGATGGCCTGAACGCTCTTCAAGCTAGGCTGTACAGTGTAGGACAATGCTTTGGTGCAGGCCGATTCAAGGCGCTCCACCGAATATTTGTCGGCCAGTTTCAAAAGAGCCATACAAGCCTTGTAGCCCTGCTGCTCGACTTTGTGACTTCCTAAAAACAGGTTAATGACAGCGCTTGTATTCTCACCGATTTTGGCTGCCCAGGATTTAAAGCGGTCGCCGTTCCAAGACACATATTTTTGATGATCTGGTGGCATATGGGCTTCCAGGGTGCTGTATTGATTGCTCCTACCATAGAGCCGGGGATGAGAACAAATGCGATTGCCTTGGAAGAAGACCTCAATCACATTGCGGGTAATCCTGACATCAACTTTCTGCTTGATGTATTCAAACGGCACCGAATACTTCTGGGTCTCCACACTGATATGGTAATTGTATTGAACAGTGGCAATCTTCCAGGTCGCCAATTCAAATGGCTTTAAGGGCAACGGCAGCAAGAAGGGTTTTTCCTCATCGAACAAGGTGGCTCTGCTCCCGTTCTTCTTCTGAAAAGGTTTCTCTAGAAAAACCATTAGCTTTTCCCGAATGGCAGCATTCAGCTCTCGTAACGATAAAAACTGCTGATTACGCAGAGCAGCGAGTATCCATGTTGAGATGATGCCGACCGATCCTTCTACCGTGGGTTTATCTTTGGGAGCCCTAACTCTGCATGGAATAACCGCTGTACCATAATGTTCAGCCATCTCCTGATAGGTCTTGTTAATAACTGCTTCGCCTTTCGTCACCTTCTCCACGCCGGTTTTTAAGTTGTCCGGTACCATAATGCGAGTGATTCCACCGAAGAAGCGATAGGCGTTGATATGGGCGGTAATCCAGCTCTCCTGATTTTGTGAAAGGAAGGCTTCCACATAGGCATAGCCGCTGTATGGCAGGGCAGCCACAAACACATAGGCTTGGATAATCTCTCCCGTGTCTGTGTCGATGATCCTGGCGGTTTGTCCCGCCGAGTCTACCTCCATGATTTCCCCAGGCTTACGGTGAATGTGCATGGTTGCCTTGGTGCTTTTCACATAGTCAGCGTAATATTTGTTGAACTGGGTCGACTTGTACGGTACTTGCCCGGATTCGCGACACTGGTCGCAGTATTCAAGCCATAACAGAGTTAAGGTCACACCGCTTTTCGCCATCTCACGATGGATGTAGTCGTAATTCGGCATTTTGTACGCGGGCTTAGCGCTCTCCGAAGAAAAAAGGCGCTGTGACAACTCCTTGTCGGACATTTCGGCCACTGTCTGCCAACTTAGCCCTTGATCCTTTGCTCTTTGAAGCACGTTAATAACCGTGGTTCGAGAGCATCCGCATCCAGACGCAATGCGGCTGTTGTTGATTCCGAGGCTATGTAGCCGCAGAATCTCTTTGTAACTGGTCATCTCTATGACCCTCCTTGAATTTATTTGCACCTTTCAGATGCATAAATTCAATTTAGCAGAAAGGTCATATCCGGTGTTCAACTTTGCCGGAAAGGGTGTCCAGTTTCAAACGGAGACACTGTTCAATCTCAGCGGTCAAACTGTTCAGTTTGACCCGGCATATTCAAACACTCCAGATACTTTAAGACGTTGCCTTTATCGGTAGCCTGGATTATTTGCCAAAGAACTAATTGTTGGTGGGACAGTTATTTGAGGAAAAAGTTTAGGAGAGACATAAAGATAGCGACAGCATTTTTATTGTTTATTCTCATAGTCTTTTCCAGAGTCGGAGGATTTACTGTTTCCAAACTAATAACTAATATAGCCTTTCCATTTCTCTTAGGAATCTTCGGTGTTTCCAATTCCTCGGTAATGTTGTTATCAATGAGATGAGCTTTTTTTAAGATATTTCCAAAACTGGCGGATGGATACGATCTGTCTTGCTCTTGTACCGGGTGAAGCATGTAGCTCATTTTTGCAATATGCAATGAAAGCATACATATCGTTTAAAGATATATTTTTTAAAAACTTCAAATTTGCTCCGGAAAAATTTCTGTCAAGTATAGGAGTGTTTCGAGAGAGCATTACAATCTAAAAAACATAAGTAGGTCTGTACGGTATTCTTTAACGGTGTTTTCAGAACGGCCTTTTATAACGACAAGATACCCCAGGTATGCTCGACTAGTGGGTAGGTCCTATTAAGCCCCTTAATTGAGTTTGAGCCATACCCCCTTATTAATATAAACTAATATTAACGGAGGGGTATGGATGAAACGTAAAAGATATCCTCAGGATTTCAAAGAGCAGCTTGTTAAAGAAGCC
>NZ_QFGB01000114.1:0-3087 GCF_004369245.1 Pelotomaculum sp. FP
TGTAATTTTGCAGAATCTTTGTCCTAGCGATTTGCACAATAATTAGGCTTAAAATTTCTATTCAAACTGCAAAATTTGCACAATTTTTGTTTGGAAAAACTTAAAAATTGCACAATATATGTTTTGCAAAATGTATGAGTTAAGGAAAAGGCCGGCCAACGACCGACCCGAAATAGGATAATGGTTACATGCCTAATTCAACAGCAGCCTGCCTCACAGCCTCCTCATCAATATATTTAAGCAACTTCTGACAGCCAAAGATTAAGCTGGTAGTAGCAAGGTTGTTAATTAAGCGGGGCCAGCCCCGGCTCACTGTAGCAATAGCTTCTACGGCAGTGTCTGAAAAGATCGGGTAGTTGGAGCCGGCTAGGCGCATATGGTGCTCCAAGTAATTTTTTGTTTCCTCTTTTGTCAAGGGAGCCATCTTGTAGCGCATAATTAACCTTTGATTTAAAGGTTGGTTATGGGTCAACGACATTTTAATTGCCAGAGCAGGCATTCCACAGAGTACCAATACAAATGGGTTTTCAGAGTCCATCGAAAAATTGAACAACAAATGGAGGTCACTGAAAAACTTCGTACTGGCCAACTGCAGTTCGTCCAGAATAATAACAGGAACAACTTTCTTGCCGGAATAGTTGTTTTGGATAGCCTCCTGAATTTGATTGAACAAATCCACTTTGCGGAAAGCAGGTTCAAGACCCAGGCTAAAAGCCAGCCCCCTGTAGAAATCCGTAACAGTAACCGTAGAAAGCGGGAAGTAGGCCACCCGGTAGAGAGAGGGATTGAGGGAAACCACAAAAGTACGTAGACCGGAAGTTTTGCCGGAACCGGGTTCGCCCACCACCATGCCGATACCACGGCTGTCTTTTAGATAATTTAGCCGGGCCAGAAGTTCCTGGTGGGAAGATGACAGGTACATCTCCTCTGCTTTGATATCTTTCGCAAAAGGTCTGGCAGCAAGGGAGTAGAAGGCGGTAAACATCATTTACCACTCTCCTTTTTTAAAAGGGCTTCATGAAAAGATAATACCTGGGGAGAAATATCATTTTCACTGCGGTTGCGCTTCATTCTGGCGTTATCCGCCAATTGAACCGGTAAACCCTTACCTACAAACTTGTCATTAGCATAAATCAATATCTTGCTTAAGTCGTTTGGTTCAAACCGCACCTCCACCTTCTGGCCGATTAGAGCGGGCGGCACTTCGAAGAGCCTACCCCCGATAGAGACGGTGGCATCATTGTGAACCCGGCGGGACTCCCTTTTTAAGAATAACTCCCGGACCAAATCCGGCTCCCGGGCGAACTTAACCTGGTTTACCAAGCTCAAGTACTTGTCGAGGGGAGACATACCCAGGGATGAGTGAACACGTCGATGGTAGTCTTCCTCCAGCCATTTTCCAAAAGCACGGTTCAATTCATCCAGGGATGTCACCGGATAAGACAGAAGTGGCAGGAAACGTTCTCTTACCGTACGAAAAATCCGTTCGATTTTCCCCTTGCTGGGTGCATCGAAAGGCTCGGTATGGGAAACCGTGGTACCCATTTGGGCACAGGCCCAGTGAAATAATTGAGAGCGGTAAACCTTACCGTTGTCCAGGTAAACAATCTTGGGTATACCCCGGCGAATAACCGCTTCGATATAGACTTTTTTCATGGCGTCGAAATTTTGTTCAAAAGAAAACTGGGCGAAAGTAACCAAACGGGAACAGTCATCAATAAAGGCAAAAAGATAAGTAGGCTTCTTCTTACCATTGACTATGACATAAGGGCCTGTCATCATATCGCCCTGCCACATCCGGTTTACCTCATCGTAGGCAAAGCGCTTGCGGTCCTTAACCACGACTTTATCCGCCAGGGGTTTGGCCAGATTTTTCTTCTTGAGAAAGCGGTAGACCGAATGGTAAGAAACCTCGGAGCGCAAGATTAGCCCTTCTTTGGCCATTTGGTCGTAAAGAAGCATAACGCTCAAGCCTGGGTTTTCATGCCTAAAAGCTATAATTTTCTCAGCAAGGTCCTCGCTGATTACTCTTGACTGTCCCTTGTCTTTACGGTTTTGAGGCTTAAGCCCTTCCAGATTGTCTTTGCGGTAGTCCAAAAGCCAACGGCGAAAGGTTTTGTCACAGAACTCTTTTCTTCCGTAGTAGGGGACGTCATAGACTAGGGCGGAAACCTTCTCCAGGTAGACTTTCGGATTATCAACTTGATTGTTTAGCAAGGGAGCGATCAAGCCGAAACGGAAAAGGGCCACCTCCATTTTCTGCTCTTCGGTCAAAGCCATTTTTAAAGCACCTCCAACAGATGTATTGGAGGATAACCGGTTAACCTCACGGTGAAAATTATATGGTAAAAAGGCCATATACCGCCATGCAAAAGTTGTGTGGATAAAATATACTTGCCGCATACCCCAGGGGAGATGTTAAAATGATCTTGCCATAAAGTTAGCCAAGATCCGGTTGGATAAACTATTGACCTCTGCCAAGGTCGTTTCACTTGCCCGAGTGAAGTTTAACCGGCGGACTATCTTTATGGCCCCTTTGTTTTTATCCGCAGGAAGTCGCTCTCGCCAGTGCTGTTCTCTTAAAGCACTGACAATGGCGGGGATATTGGCTAAGAAGCGCTTATGGTAAAAAGCGGCTAGTTGGCGGCCAACGGCAGCAGTTGTTTTTCTAAAACTCTCCCGCAGGCTTTTTAATATGGTATTACGGTTATGTTGGAAGTAAGGCAGAAGAAACCAGGGCAAAAGAGATACCGTCTTTAAGCAGGCAGGACACAGGTACCGGCAGATGCTGATACGGTAACATCGTTTGTTGGCTAGTGCATTGCGTTCATAGAAGCCGTGCCGTTTCAGCTTGACTGCAGAATTGCAGCAAGGGCACTTGATAAGTACGGGAAAGACCACTGAGTATCTGTCCTTGGCATAGATTGATAGCTTAACAGGTAGATTCCAAGGAATTTGCAAAATAATAACCTCCCCAAAGAAACTGCAAATATTTTAGCAGATTGGGGAGGGTTCTGAATCATCTTTTAGATAATCAATGTGCAAAAAAATCCTGCCTGCCAGGACTACTTTACGAGCAAGATTACA
>NZ_QFGB01000115.1:0-2580 GCF_004369245.1 Pelotomaculum sp. FP
GCCGGTTTAAATCACGCATTTTTAACACTCCTGGAACGGCAGCTGGAGGTGGAGCGCCAGGGCGTTCTCAGCGCCTCTTTAACCGGTGATTATCAAGAAGGACTGGAAGCTTTTCTCGCCAAAAGAAGGCCGTCCTTTAAGGGTTGTTAAAGAATAAGTTGGAACAATAGAACATTGTGCCAATTAAAAAGTGGTTGGAAGCTAAAAAACTTCCAACCACTTTTTGCGCTAGCAAATGAAGTCTAAGCCGATTTGTCTAAGATTATTGACCCATGTTTCTTATTTTTATTTAAAATTATTCTTTTGTGTCAAACCTATGGGTTCATTATATCTTTCCCTAATTCACAACATTTGAGTGTTTCAAATCCTAATAGGTAGGCTAAAAACGTTATCGGCCAATTTCGAGTCGTTGGTTATGAGGATTCACGGGGGATTTTTAGGTGCGTTTAGGAGCGGTTCGTTGCGGCAGAAATGCTGTGTTTGTACGGGGTTGAGGAAGATAATTGAGCGGGCAAGCGGTTTCGGGAGAACTGCTCACGGGAGCAGGTTTTTCGGAAAAGTGTGAGCATGATGTTAGCGATTCCGCAGCTTTGCCCATTATCATGGCATCACCATGATGTGGTCTGGCTGTCCCAGGTTTTATGCCATTCGTCCTCATTCACAATCGCACTCCAGATACCGCCGAGGAAAGTATTCAACAAGCCTGTGACTTCACCAAAATCAATGTTCGGCAGTTTTGTGTGTCTGAGAAAATGACGCCATTTGACCAGCATGGCGTCATTTTCCGAGAAACTGATGATCTCTGCGAAGCTAGAGCGGTCGTAATCGGTACCGCGATTTTGAAGCGTCTGCATAATGGCTTCCTGCAGCTTGCGTCCGTCAAAGCCAAAGGTGCGGGCGATGAAGTAAATGTCATAATAATCCTTCATCCGGCTGGTCAGTTCCATCCGCTGCAGCATGGCATCAAACTTCTCGGCCACGGTACTCTCCAGAGAATATGTAATGACTTCAGGAGGAGTGAACGTATCGAGCTGGGTAGGGATAAGCCGTTTTTCCACTTTGGGAACAATTATATCACCGATGCCAAAATCGACATTGAAAGGCGTCTTGGTATTCTTGATTTTACCTGTCAACTGAAAACTAACGCCCCTGTATTTCCTTTGCGGCGTGATTTCCTCAAAGCTGCTCATGTCAAAGGTGATGAAATCGTTCCCGCTTGGAGTATCGATTATTTCCGAAACAATACGTCGTGCATCCTCCACACTGCCGGGGGTCTGCCGCAGAAGGAAATCGACGTCAATGGTAGCACGGCTTTCAAAACCGGTCAGCGCAAAAAGAAAAAGTCCGCCTTTCAAAACCAGATTGTCAGCGTATCTGGAAAGCGAAAGCCTCCGCAAAAACTCTTCCTGACAGAACAACCGCAGATGAACCTGAAAGGACATCCCTGAGCTTTGCGCCTTATTTTTCAGCTTCGCAATTACTGAAGCACCCATATCCATTACAGCCACACTCCTATCACATCGTGTACCCGTTTTATTGCCTTCCGGCGTTTCGCATAGGCCAGCAGATTTTTAATATTTTTCTTCGGGTCGGCAAGGTATGCCTGAATCGCTTTATTAAATGTTTCTTTATCCATGTTGGCCTCATATTTGAGGCATTCACAGATGAGCCTGTCACGGTCAAAAATCTTCATGGTACAGCCCTCAATTTCGATATTTGTTACACCGTAGGAGAGCCGCTCCGGAGGGACGAAAAACGGGTTTACATGGGGATAATCTATTTTAAACCGGGAAGGAGAAGCATTTTTGCTTATGATAATATCCCATTGCATAGGCGTTCTGTCGCTGTATCCGTAATAAAAAAGAGCAGTATTAAGCCAGAGTACTCCATCAGGAAAGAGGCGGGCAACAATGGCAGCCTCGCCTGTATCATCATCAGATAGAAAACGATAGTATCCGGTTTTAATTTTTGCAATCGTGCCATCCTCAAGCAGGCGCTTAATGCCCCGGGAATCGATTTTGAGCGCAGCAAGCTGCGAGGTCTTAAGAACTCCGTTGTTATTTGCGAATGCCTTTTCAAGTTCTTTTTTATCCATCAAAATCACCACTAATTTACCGATAAAATCATAAAAACGTCGGTATTATAGTGTAATTATATCAAGGTGTCTGTGGTGATGTCAACATTAATTTACCGACCAATTTATAAATGTTTCGGTATTTTAGTGTTATTTTTGTACATTCATGCTTCACTTTTAATGGTTTTGAAGCATAGTTGTACAGAAATATCATGCTGCACGGCTCCTGGTTTTTGCCGCAATAATACATCGCCCGAAGGAATAAGCGGCAAAAACCGCGGCGAAGTGAATTCTGAAAAGAGGCGCGGGTTAGCGCCACTTTTCAGGTAAAGCGAAGCCGCCGAACGGGGCGCCGGGGTGTCCCCGGCCGCACGACCTTGCCTTGGTTTGGCGCCTGATGTGGGGTGGAGCCTGTGGGTGGGTTTGCTGGCGGGGTTTGGTAAGGCCAGCGAGATGATTTTTCTCGATCCGGTTTACGATGCTGAACAAGCGCAGGCAATGGGTCT
>NZ_QFGB01000116.1:0-2441 GCF_004369245.1 Pelotomaculum sp. FP
CATAATGAATAGCAAATTATCTGAAGCCCAAAAAAGAAACCCCATGTAAGCAGAGGCTACGTAGGGCTTCAGATAATTTGATTGAACGGAACCGCCGATGTCGGTAGGTGCTATGGGGAAAAAGGAACTGTATAAGTTGCAGAATTTCTGGCGCTAAAAGGGTTCCGATGTTATGGGGCGAAATCTCAGTCAAAGAACAGGGTCATTATTGGGAAATTCGCCTGTCGATGGGCATAGTTTCCCCCTCCCCCATAGAAGGGGCTTTTTTGTATAAGGAATTTGTTTTTACGGAAGAGGAGATGCGCGTATCATCATTCCTATTCTGCAGCAGGGACATTTACGAAATGTATCATTGAACTTGTCAATGAGGATTTCGAATAATGAACGCGGCTTAGAGAATATGCTAAAAGGTGTATTCGTAAGTTGCCGGCATAACTGTATCCGTTTGGTTTTCCCTCCGGAAGCCAAAAGTCCGTAGTGTCGTATCTTCCGGAATCCTCGAGGCAGTACATGGAGCATAAAGCGGCGGATAAATTCTTCGGCTGTAATAGTCATCTGCTTGACCTTGTTATGGTCGGCATAGTCCCGCCAACTAAATGTGACTTTATCATCTTGAAGCGCCAGAATCCGATTGTTGGAAATAGCCACGCGATGTGTGTAGCGGCTTAAATATTGAATCACCTTGCCGGTATTGCCGAAGGGCGGTTTGCAATAGGTTACCCAGTCCTTGTTATACAAATCCTGCAGAAAGAGGGCATATTCTCTCGAACTATTGAGTTTGTTCGTAGATTCATCGAAGCGTAATTGAGCCGCACGCATGAGAGCGAGAAATTTCCCCCGGAATTTCTTGGACAATACCTTAACCGGAATGAAGAACTTCTTGCGCGAGTTTTTCCAATGACCGGCGCTGGTCAACCCGCCGCCCGGTACAACACAATGGATGTGGGGATGATACAGAAGGTTCTGCCCCCATGTGTGGAGAATTGCGGTTACTCCGAGTTTGGCGCCGAGATATTTTGGATTTTGGCCTAACTCTAACAAGGTTTCCGAGACAGCTTTGAAGAATAAAGTGTACATCGTTTCCTGGTTCTGCCGGAATACCATATACAATTCGTTCGGCACCGTAAACACGACATGGAAATAGCCAATGTTAAGCAGGCAACGTTCCTGGCTTTCGATCCATTGTTCTTTGGCAAGCATTTGGCATTTGGGGCAATGTCTGTTTCGGCAGGAATTATAAGAGATACGTTGATGGCCACATTGGTCACATGTATCTATATGCCCGCCCAAAGCATGAGTCCGGCAGTTCAAGATAGCGCGATATGCCTTTATTTGAACGGTATTAAGCGGATGCTGGCGCAAGTATTCATCGCCATGTTCCCGAAAGATGTCCTGCACTTCAATCATAATGGGCAGTCCACAAACTTCTGAGGCATGTTGTCCGCCGGACTGGTTATTCCGTTCGTGGTGTTTGCCAGATGAAGATAGATCGTGGTTGAGGAAATGCTGGCGTGTCCGAGCAAAGCCTTTATTTGGAGTAGACTTAGCCCGTCCTCTAATAAGTGAGTGGCGAAACAGTGCCGAAGGGTATGCGGCGACACACTCTTTTGGATAGCTGTCTTGGCAAGCGCTTCTTTAATCGCTCGTGCTACTGCGCTTGTTGTGATATGCCCAACATTTTTGATTCCGGGAAAAATGTATCCATCTGAGCTTTTCGGGCGGTACTTGCGCCAATAGTCACGCAACGCGAATAAAGCGCTTTCGGGCAGAAGAGTATAGCGATCCTTTTGGCCTTTGCCGCCGCGCACCAAAACCCGCATGGATGCCGAATCAATATCCGTCGTTTTGAGACTGGCAAGTTCGCTGACTCGTAAGCCGGAACCGTACGCCATTAAGAGCAGGGCTTTGTGTTTGGCATTCGTTGTCTGGGAAATTAGTTCTGCAACTTCATTCCGCGTTAAAATCTCCGGTAGCTTCTTAGGCCGCTTAAGGCGTGGAATTTGTAGATAGTTCATCGTCCGGTTCAGCGTAACTGCGAAGAAGAAGCGAATGGAAGCACTGTAAACATTGACCGTGCCTGGCGATAATTTCTTTTCGACAATCAAGTGTCCCAGGAAACTTCGAACGTCCATTTCATTGAGCTTCTCGATAGGTTTTTTGAAGTGATTAAGGAAGATCCCAACATGAGTCGTATAGGAATCGAGTGTGTTTCTGGATAGCCCCCTAAGCTGGATGTCAGCTTTCAGGCGTTGCAGCGCCTGACGGTTAGTCATCATTAAATAAACAACCCCTTTGTTTGATATTGCGGACAGGCCGCATTCTCATTTTAAAGGGGTTGTTTTGTGTTAGCCATGACTTTTGTATCTACTATGAGCAGATCGGATCATTTCGCTTTGATACTATCTTGGGTTTCTATCCACCGCGGAGCGGTTTCGTTCAAT
>NZ_QFGB01000117.1:0-2286 GCF_004369245.1 Pelotomaculum sp. FP
AAATAATAACCTCCCCAAAGAAACTGCAAATATTTTAGCAGATTGGGGAGGGTTCTGAATCATCTTTTAGATAATCAATGTGCAAAAAAATCCTGCCTGCCAGGACTACTTTACGAGCAAGATTACAGTATATAAAATACGGAAATCCTCAAACGTTAAATTTATACTCTTATGCTGAGAATAATCCGATTAGTAACACTGATCCAAGCGGTCATGTTGTACCGTTGGTATTGGGTGCTGCGGCGTTAGCCCCAGGGGAAGCAGCACTAATTGCGGGGCTAGGAACGGCAGCAGTTGCAGCAACTAAGGAGCTTGTCGATTTAATGGGTGAAAGAATATATGCTCAGAATAAGAAGCAAGCAAAAAAAGTGATTGAGGGTCTACAAAAAACTATTGATGAACATGAAGAAAAATTAAGACAGGATCCTGATAGTATTGATGTACCACATTGGCAATCAGAAATTAAAGCGGCACAAGATAGAATTAATAAATTGAAAAACCGCTGGGATATTGATTAAGATAAAGGATGTGTTATTATTGCCATCTGATGAACGTATTTATAAGAAATTAGTAAACAAAATAAATGAATTGGGAATTTCAAAGTATGATATAGGCACATTAAAAGCTGATTTGAGTGATTTGGCAGAAGCAAGCAACAAATATCTTGAAATAATACAACAATTTTTGATAGTAGATAAAAATAATGAGGATGAAATATTAGATAATTTAGTGAATTTACAATTAACTATGGAGCATATGAGATTCCATATTGGTAGTGGTCTACCATTATTAGAAAAGCTGCTTGAAAAAATATAAAATTCCACAAAATTAGCGACATAGAATACCCAATTATTTCATATCTGGAACGGATTGATTAAATCACCCTAGCCTGCAATGAACCATGAGAGCAAGTAGATGAAATAATCTCTAGGGGGCGAAGAGGGAGTTCGAAAGATTAAAAAACAAGTAGGGGGAGGAAAATCAGATTTATTTGTTCGTAAAGGGACAAAAGAAATTTATAATCAACCAAAAGGCAGAAGAGGAGCTCCTCCTCAATATATTATGGATCTTCCATAAAGTAAGGAGAGTGAAGATAGAATAATGGAAAAAGATATCAAGCCTATTGAAGAGGGAAATGCAGAAATCAAAAATGAAAAATGCCATCCAATTATGTTTCCTATGTTGCAATATGGGCAAATAGCTAGTTACTATACTGAAGAACCGTTATACATCAGAGCTAAACGTAATAAAGGTGATAAATTAAATATTTATGAACAAATTTTAAGAATGCGTTATACTATTCCAAACGATAAAATAAACTCCTGGTGTGTATACTCTGAGGAGCGGGAATATCCATTTAAGAAGAGCAGGCAAAGTGGTTTGATAATAAGAAACGTTATTTGGGACAGAAAACACGATACGATTATGGTTAAAGCTAATCCAAGTATTAAAGAGCAAGAAAGGTGGCCGACTATTTATATCAAAAACATTTATCTTAATCCAGATAAATCTGAAGTTTTGATTGAAGGAATTAAAGAATTCGATCAATTTACTCGGAGAGGTATTATATTAAAAAAAAGAAATAGTAAAGAACATCCTCTATGGTTAGATCTAGAGGTAATGCGGTGGTTTGACTGGGGTCAGGTTAAAACAACTTGGTCTCCATATGAAATGGTGAACCATGAAATAGGGAATTTAATAAATATATCATTGCCTAACGGTAAGAACATTAACTATACGTATGACAATGCCAACCGCCTTACACAAAAAACACTGGACGGTGGCAGGTACTTCAATTATGGATACGATGGTGCCAACAACCTGACCAGTGTCGTTGATAATTTGAATAAGAGCTATTCTTGGGTATACGACGGCGCTGGGAGGGTTACATCTTCCACAGACCCCTTTAATATTACCAGGAGTTACCGCTGGGATAAGGGCAATAACCTGACCTCCAATGGGTTCAGCCAGTTACAAGTACAATAATAATATCCTCAGTGAGATGTTTTTACCTAACAATATTGGGCTTTATTATAATTATGATGAAAACGGGCGCCTCTTTTATGTGGAAGACAATAACAATTATGAGTGGGTAAGGAAGAGCATTAGCTATTATCAAAATGGTTGGTGGGAGCAAATACGTTATGCGGATCCTTATGTAGGGCTTGCTGAATAGCCAAAAATTCCAGTAATACCAAGGGATTGAGGGTACTTTTGTCGAATTATTATCCAAGGAAAACAAGCTAAAATATGCAAAAAGCTTGCACTTTGGAGGTCAAAAAATGT
>NZ_QFGB01000118.1:0-2202 GCF_004369245.1 Pelotomaculum sp. FP
CCAGGAAAAAGCTGCATAAATATCGGCGCCCGATTGGCTGCAAGATAAACCTTAAAACAATAATTACCACCCTTTAGAGCTAATAATTATCTTTACCTGTTAAAATTTCCTGCTCCATCCCTGACATAAAACAAAAAAATCCGCCAACATTACCCGCCCGCAGTCACGCAGGTCATAGCCGCCCAGACCTCCCCTTTCAGGACAACATCAAACTGTTCATTAAGCTATCGAAGGCCGCCCGGTGAAGGGCGGCCCGTCTCTGCTATTCCTTTGTCAAGCTGTAGACTTTACCGTCCTGCAATTTCAGTTTTACTTCCCATCCTTCACAAACGTCTTTAAAGTTGATGCTATCTCCATCCCGGTCTTTCAGGGAAGCATTGCTCTTTAGATAATAGGTGAATTCGTTGCCGCTGACCTGTTTAATCTTGATCTTGTTACTGCTGGTATTAACATCGGTCACTTCACCTTCCAACGTAATATTCTGGTCGTCAGTAACATCAATACTTTTAGCTTTACCACTTTCTTCCCTTACCTCAACTTCGCTGCCGATTACGAGATCGTAGATATGAATGCTCTCACCATCGCTGTAGCAGGCGGTGCTGTTTGTAATGGTATACTGGGCCTTTCTCCCGTTGCTTTTTTCTATTCGAATCACAGGGTTATTACCGGTAACCAGATCCGCAATCTTACCAGTGACATTGGAACTGGTATTTTTGATAACCACAATATAATCAACCCGGCCCCGGCTGTTCTTTTCCAGCATTACCCGCTCCCCGGTTCGCAGCTCGTCAAAGTCAATCTCGGAGCCGTCCCTCCTCACTTCCACATTGCTGTTTACAGCATATTGCCGGGTTTGATCGTCATCGTCGCGGATGGTTATACTATAGTCGCCGCTGGTATCAAGGTCCCTTATGACACCCTCTATCCCCCCGGAGCCAGAATCAAGCACATTAATATAAACAACCCGGTCCTGGCTGTTTAGTTCCAGAATAACCCGCTCCCCGGTGCGCAGCTCGTCAAAATCAATCTCGGAGCCGTCCTCCCACACCTCCACTTCGCTGTCTACCACATAGTCATATACATCTCCGTCATCATCGTAAATAGTAATACCATAGGCGCCGCTGGTATCCAGCTCCTTGATCCAACCCTCCAACCCGGAGTCAGAATCAAGCACATTTATATAATCAACCCGGTCTTCGCTGTTTAGTTCCAGCTTTACCCGCTCCCCGGCGCGCAGCTCATCAAAGCCAATTTTATAGCCTTCCTTCCTCACTTCCACGTCGCTGGCCACAATGTAGTCCCGGGTGTCCCCGTCGTCGTTGCGAATGGTTATACCATATGTGCCGCTGGTATCAAGTTCCCTTATGACGCCCTCCAAATTACCGTAACTAATTATATTAATTCTGATCGCTTCATTTTCGTACGCTTCAATGTTAACCAGATAGCCCTCCCTGAGAGCGTCGTATGACACCACGTTGTCCTCGCCTCTGGTTACCACAATGTCGGCCGGCACATTCAGCTTTATTGTCGCGCCGGTGTCTTTACGCACCGTCAGTGCGGTGGATCTTTTCGATGTCACGGTGCCCTTCACAGCGCTGGTATCAAGAGTGCTTATTTTAGTAATTTTATTGTTTACAACTCTAATCTCAACATAGTCCCCTCTACTCAACGACGAGACTTCCTGTCGACCGCCCGCTTTATCTACTTTTATGCCTCCAGTTACAGAACGGGTTAAACTGTCGCCGTTAAAATCGGTGATGCTCAGCCAGTATTCCCCGGAGACGCTCAGAAGGTTACTGACCTGGCCCGTGTAAATTTGGGCAGCTCCGCTTTCACTAGACGTTTTACCCGTCCTCTCAGCTTTGACGAAAACAACCTGGCTACTCTTGTCTAATACCAGTTTCACCTCGTCGCCCGCTTTAAGATCGGCTGCCCCCGCCTTTTGCCCGTCAAGATAGTACCGGCATTCGGCGGTCGGAATTCTACTGATACCACTCTGCAGGGTAATCAGTCCCGCGGACGGTTCAATATTCGAGATCTTACCGGTTATGTAGCGATCCGGATAGGGATTGACCAATTCCTTATTCAACAAGTTGGACAATAAAACTGCCATCTGGGCCCGGTTGATCACACTGTTAGGCTCAAAGACGTTGCCCGGCAGCCCCTGCATGAGTTCATTATCCACCAGTGCGGCCACATATT
>NZ_QFGB01000119.1:0-2101 GCF_004369245.1 Pelotomaculum sp. FP
AATCGAGTAGGGTAGCGCCGCAGTAATTTTCTGCGGCGTTATCCCTCTCACAGAACCGGACTTACGGGCCTCGTATCCGGCTCCTGATAAACCTCAGTCACTTCTCCCAAAAGTGATGCAAAATGCCGGCATTATACGAAGCCAAATTAATTAGTCCAATCTCGTTAAACCAGCTGTTTGGCAGTGCCATGTTGACCAGCGGGCTGGCAGAGTTGCGCCATTTCGTAACAGAAATTTTCCGAAACTCCCCTTTATACCCCCGCCTACGCAGCGCCTTGTGCAATGGTTTCCAGCTCTTCCACTCTTTCATTTGCTTCATTCGCAACCGCCGCCGAATCCACTCCATTAACTGTGAAAATAGATTCTTGCAGTTGGCGACCCTGAAATAGTTGGCCCACCCTCTCAAGACCGGGTTAAGACGCTTCACCATTTCCTCAACGTTTATTCCGTGGTTCCTGGGAGTTAGTTGCCTTATTCTGTCCTTAAAGCTCTTTATTTTCTTGGAATGGATAGAGACATACCTGGGCCATATGATAAATCCAAGATATGCTACTCCCTCATTCACGCTCGTGAGGTGCGTCTTTTCTTTGTTGACCACTAGCTTGAGTTCATTTTCAAGGATTTCGGTGGCGAGTTTCTGATATTTCCAGGCCTCTCTGTGAGTTCGGGCGAATATCAGAATATCGTCCGCGTAGCGGACGATGCGAATACCCCTTCTTTTCATTTCCTGGTCGAATTGATCCAAATATATGTTCGTAAGTAATGGACTGATGACGCCCCCTTGCGGACTTCCAATATCTGTTTCTTCCCAGGCTCCGTCTTTCATGACTCCAGCGGTGAGAAACTTCTTAATGAGCTTCAGCACGCTGCCGTCGCTCACTTTCCGGTTTACTCCTTCCAAGATCAATTCATGATCCAGCCGATCAAAACATTTTGAGAGATCCATGTCCACTACGTATTTCAATCCGTATTTATTCATAAATCTCTCGGCCTTGGCCACTGCTTGGTGACAGGAGCGTCCCGGTCGGTAGCCGTAGCTTGAGGGATGAAAGTCGGGTTCAAAGATGGGTTGCAAGATATTGAGAAGTGCCTGTTGGACTACACGGTCTTTTACGGTGGGTATTCCCAGCGGGCGTTTGCTGCCATCCGCTTTGGGAATTTCTACCCTTAAGACCGGCTGTGGCTTGTATGTGCCGGTTTTCAGCTCATGATGAAGTTGGTGCAGCCTTTCTTCCAGGTTCTGGCCTAAGGCTTCCACGGTCTCACCGTCTACTCCGGGAGCTCCTTTGTTGGCTCTAATGGCACGGCAGGCTCTTTCCAAATTGTCAAGCCGATATACTTTATCTATTAGGCTGTACCATTTCTTCATCATTTCACCTGATTTCGCTATGCTCCCTTAGTTCCTTACGGTTTTGCGGCGGTTTCTTCCTGCGGCTTCCCGGCGTCTCTAGCTCTGTGGCAATCTTACCGTTAAGTACCGCAATACTCCGCCTGAGCGGACGTTATGGCGAGCAAGTTCGTCGCCGCCTGCCTTAACGTTCCCTTCAGCGTTTCAGCCTCGGTTATCTTCTCGTCCCACCGCTTGGTTCTTTATTTGCATACTTTGGTTTATCTTCGTCCCTTCGCAAGCATAAAGGCTTTTGGCTCCTTATGCCCTATTGCAACCAGGTGCAATGTCCCCTCAGTTTTGCCCTCCGGTCTGTTACCAGCCTTCACTGGCTGAGGGTTAATCACTACTACGGACTCATCTGCCACCCTGCTCCACGTATTCCCTCCCTTGCGTTTCCGCTTGTTTGGGCTTACCTACTGTGTCTTGTAGGATGATGCCGGGCTTCCCCGGTTAAGTCTGCTTGCCTGAACTTGAACGCATCCGTCCTAACCTTTCAGGTTATCCAGCTTTCGGGCTTTCCCCTATTTAGCAGGGTTACCCACCTGTAAGGCCAACCTCGGTTCACTTTCGTTATGTTCCAAGCTCCCCCTTCGGCTTCCTCCAGACCCCACCGTTACCAGTGACGCCCTTGCCTACGGGTTGTCTTCCCGCTGGTTAGGTGACAGGGTTTCTTTCAACCCATCGGTGCGGCAGACATGCCGGGCAAACTAA
>NZ_QFGB01000120.1:0-2086 GCF_004369245.1 Pelotomaculum sp. FP
GATTGCGTTTGGCCATCCTCGCGTCCACCACCACCGCGGGACGCGCATCTTTTACCACGGCCGCCGCGGGGTCTACCAGCACCGGGATGACCTTTTTTTCAAGCAATGACAGGGCCTCTTCCACCGAACCGGCCAGGCCGGCCTCTATCCCTTCTATGGTGACGTTCCCTTCATATACCGCCTCGGCAAACGACACAGTCCTTCTTACCACCAGCGGGCGTTCTATTTCGGTCATGATCACGTCCAGGCCGCTCTTGTAAAGACGGTAAGCGACCCCTGAGGCGAGGTCGCCGGCTCCTCTTATCACTACCACGGCTTTATTTTTACTTATTTTTTTCACCCCCGCTAAAAACCTCTTGATACCCGCCTGCCGGTTCAATGAATACTTCCATCGCGCCGCCGCAGACCATCCCTTCCGCAGCCGCCGTGTCCGCGCTAAGAGACACTTTATACATGCGCGGCAAGTTTTCGTCAATCACACCAAGGGCGGCCAGCCGGACCTCCGACTCACCGCAACCGCCGCCTATTGTCCCCAAAATCCGGCCGTCTCCGTAAACCAGCATCCTCGCGCCTGCTTTGCGAGGGGTGGAGCCTACTGTTTTTACTATTGTGGCCAGCGCCGCAGGTGTTTTATCTCCTGTGAGCGTTTTCTGCAATACTTCTCTGTCCGCGGCGGAAGGCAGTTCAACGTCGCCGGCGGACTTCTGCGGGCTGTGGTCTTTTAGGGAGCGGGCGCTCCCGCCGCGGCGCTCTCTGAGCAATTCCGCGGCTATACTTACGGCCACCTCTCCGGGGGTCTGCGCGCCTACGTCCAAGCCTACCGGCATGTGCACCTGCTCCAGTTTTTCGGCGTCTATACCTTCTTCGAGCAACTGCTGCCTGACTATTTTTATCTTTCGCCTGCTGCCGATCATGCCCACGTAAGCCAGGGGATATTTTATCAACCGGCGCAGGCATTCCTGATCATGCTGGTGGCCCCTGGTGATTATTACCACACTGCTTGACGGTCCCAGGTCCAGGTGTCTTTCCATGTCGCTGAAGTCGCAGCAGATGACTCTGTCGGACCCGGGAAAACGCTCTTTGTGAGCAAAGTCAGGCCGGTCGTCGACTACCGTAACCTGGTACCCCAGTATTTTCCCGATAGCTGCCAGCGGCACGGCTATATGGCCGCCGCCTAAAATGATCAGTCCATGCGGCGGCTGGTAGGGGGCGATCATAACTGTGGCGCTCTGCTCCGGTTTGGCCGGGTTGGACAGGGTTGCTACCTCAAACATCCCGTTGGACCGGTTACTTTGGACCATTTTCGCCGCCTGCTCTGCCAGCCAGGGCAGCTCCAGGTTTCCTGCTTTCCCTTCACCGTTAATTTTTACTATTACCTTCTTCCCCAAGAGGCTGTCGGGAAGGTTTTGCTTATCAATGACGGTCACTATGGTTATCCCTTGCTCCAGGTTGCTTTCCATATACTCCAATAACCTCCTCCCTGGATTTTTGGCGTTATTTTGCCATACATGCCTCGCTAAGCAACGCCGGCAGAAGATGAATACTACGGCAATGTGAGTGCGGTTTTCTCTCGCACACGGCGCTTCAGCGCCGAACTTGTGTGGCTTAATATAACATTTGTGCGAATAAATTCGCGCCTGCATGTTATTTTCAGGTTAGTGCGAGCCTTTGCCGAAGGTGCAGTTGGGATACCGGCACTCGGGACAAGCCCTGCAGAGCCCGCCGCAGGCCAGCGCCACGATATCCTTGCGGGTTACCCGCTCACCCGCCAACAACCGCGGCAGGATTAAATCCACGATGGTTATTTTGAAAAACATCCCGCAGGCCGGCACTCCCATGATCGGGACGTCCCCCAGGTAAGCCAGCATAAACATCGCGCCGGGCAGCGCGGCGGCGCCGTATTTCTCCACCTTGGCTCCCGCCAGGCGAATGGCGTTGGGGGTGACGTCGTCGGGATCGACGGACATGCCTCCTGTTACAAAGATGATATCCGCTCCCTCCGAGGCCATTTTGTTGATCTTGGCGGCAATGATTTCAGCGTTGTCAGGCGCGAAATCTATGCCCAGTATCTCTGAACCGAACGCTT
>NZ_QFGB01000121.1:0-2024 GCF_004369245.1 Pelotomaculum sp. FP
GTCGCTGAGGTCTGTCTACTACTACGGGCTCAAGGCACCAATGATAAATCAACCTCGCTTCGCCAGCCGCTAAAGGATTAATTCGATAAACCCCATTTTCGTTCCTCTGATGGCGCTGCCGTAGGCGGCATGGGGGTCTACACTGAAAAGGAAGCAAGGGGACGAAGCAAGGGGACGGTTCTTTTGCTTCCTACTCTGAGAATAAATGTACAACGTTTTAGCCCATAGAGAGAATCTAAAAGATGCAGGGTCGAATTCATTCGCACAAATGCAACATTGTCCGGCACCGAAGCGCCGTGTGCGATTAAACTCGCACCTGTATCAAGAGCACCGCTACAGCCCTTGGAGTATGATAATCCGCAAAGGAGTGAACGGCATGGCGCCGAATAAAATAATCCTGCGCTTTGGCCAGAACACGTCTGATCAGCCGATTATATACCGTCTGGTCAAGGACTACGACCTGGTCATCAATATCCTCAAGGCCAACGTCAACCCCAATAAAGAGGGAACGATGGTTTTGGAGCTTACCGGGGAAAAATACGAGGAGGGGCTGGACTACCTGCGAGACCAGGGAATCAGAGTGCAGCCGCTTGCGGAAGAAGTCTTCCGCAACGAGGAAAGGTGCATCAGCTGCGGAGCGTGTACGGGTATCTGCCCCACCGGCGCACTGAGCCTGGAAAGACCTTCCATGGAAGTAAAGTTTGACAGCGATAACTGCATCGTCTGTCAGTTGTGTGTCAAAGTCTGCCCGCTAAAAGCAATGGAGGTCAGATTTTAGATTTGGAATACCTGAAGCGTACTTACCGGACTTTATTCCACCAGGACGACCTGGTCCATTTCCAGGTGGTGGTGCGCCAGACCGACCTGGATATCGGGGTGCGCCGGGAGAGGTTTTCTCCTGCATTGGCGAACTGGGTGGAAAAGCTGCTCCGGGAACTACGGGAGCCTTTTGAAGTATATATTAAGGAGCACCCGGCTTTTCTTCATTCACTGGTACCGTGCGAACCGCTGTCCGGCGCCCCGCCCATCGCCGTCGACATGGCGCAGGCGGCCCGCCTCGCCGGGGTAGGCCCGATGGCCGCCGTGGCCGGAGCTTTTGCCCAGTACATCGGTAGGGCTCTGGCCAGACGGTCAAAGGATATCATTGTTGAAAACGGCGGCGACATCTACCTGCGCAGCACCCGCCGGCGTACTATAGGTATTTTTGCCGGGGCCTCCCCCCTGTCGAACCGTATTGCCCTCGAAATCAAACCGGAGGACACCCCAATAGGTATCTGCACTTCTTCAGGCACTGTGGGCCCTTCCTTCAGTAAGGGCCGCGCGGACGCCGCCGTGATCCTCTCACCTTCCGCCATCCTGGCCGACGCCGTGGCCACGGCAGCCGGCAACATGGTCCAAGATAGCGGTGATGTTCAGACGGCCGCCGAATTCGCCACAGCAATCGAAGGGGTCACCGGGGCGGTTATCATAAAGGACGACCGCCTGGCCGCCTGCGGCAAGTTAAAGCTTGTTCCCCTTGTCCCGCGTAGCTATTAGATAAATGTGATTATGCACTACCAGAAAATGCAGGTGCGAATTCATTCACACAAAAGCCACATTAGGCAACCAGGTGCGGCGCTGACGCGCCGTGTGCAATTAAAATCGCACCTCGTATATACTAGTGATAAAACCTTGGTCTACACAAAGGTCAAGAGCTTAAAGACATAGAATTCTTTTCGCAATGTCTGAGGGCAGCGTATCGCACCTTGAGGTTAATGGACTCGTGATGTAGGATGCTGCCTCGGCTTTGCGAGACAAGACTCGAATAAGTAGGTTGTCGTAATGCGACGCATAACGAACGAGGCCGAGTTTGCTCCAAAGCTGAGGGTTCCCCATGACAGGAATATCATGCTTTGGAGGGTATAGCGTGAAAACATTCACAGCAAGGGTTGAAGGCCCCTGAGGTTAAAAAAGAGTATAGCAAACAAGCCCTAACAGAAGCAGAGCGTAGAATGGGTTAAGCGGGCAGCGTGATATGCTCGGGG
>NZ_QFGB01000122.1:0-2003 GCF_004369245.1 Pelotomaculum sp. FP
CCCGGTACAGGGTTATTTCCCGGTTGCCCGGCGTCGGTGATCAGGACGAGATGGTCCGGCCCTTTTTCTTTAATCAACTCTTTAATCAGGTTGAAGGAATAGTCAAAGGCAATAATCCAGTCCTGCATGCCGGGCCAGGGTACACACGAGCACTCGGCAAACTCAAGATAGCCGCCCTTGTCGATCATTTCCCTGGCTTCCTGCGGGGTCACAATGGTCAGTTCCTGGGTGACGTGGTCCATCAGCACATCCACGTCCATCCCTTTGGCGTTGATGTAGTCCAGGATAGCGACCTTTTCCTCGTTGGAAACATGACAGCCCGAGAGTGCGCAGCGGTCACCCTTGGAGTTCTTATTGTAATCGGCGAGCAGTTCCAGAATTTTGATCATCTCAGGGGTCAGGGTGGCGCCGTCCGCTACTTGAATCCCGCCTTCCAAACCCATCGCGTTAACCTGGTGCCTGGCATCTAATGAGGGCAGCCAGACTTCCTTGCACCTTCCATACCCTAGAGCTACTTCTACCGCTTTAGCGTTCATGCCGCCGACGGTGTTATTTAAGGTAATGCCGCCGTATACCTCAACTGGAGTGAATACCTCGCCTTTGGCCGCTCTTTCCTTTTGCATCCGCCCCAAAAAATCCTGAATAATGGTTGCGCAGTTGTTGGTCATCGTGTTGTGGTCTTTAAATACCAGCGCTTTCATGCCGGCTTCACTCGCTTCGATGCACGTTTCAACCATCGTCGGCCGGCCAGCCAGCCATGCCCCCAGCGGCGCACCGTGGATATGCACATCGATACAGCCTTTCAAGATTTCATCCACTTTTGCAGGATCAACAGGTGTTCCCGGGTTGAAATACTTGTACGGCCACACCGGACTGGTCCTTTTAGCCAGTTCTTCCTCGGTGATGGCCCTGCCGTATTTCATTTTTGTCCAATCGTCCAGCGCTTTGTTCACAACAACGGCTCCCTTCATTTAGTTTGTATGGTTACATAACATTTACAGTCCTTCGTATTCGGTCCGCTCAATAACCTGCCTCTGCACATCAGGCCCCAAATCAATGAACCTGGCTGTGAAACCGGCTACCCTGACCATTAAATCCGAGTAGTTTTCCGGGTGTTTCTGAGCGTCAATCAGCATATTCCGGTCTACAATGTTGTATTGGACTTGATAACCACCCAAGTTGAAGTAAGTGTCGTTAAGCTTAATAAATTTTTGCGCCCCGATATCCCCTTCTATGGCCGACGGGTTGAATTTCATATTGAAGAGCGTCGACTGCAGCTTATCCGCGTGGACTTTGGTGGCGGACTTGATCAGGCTGGTCGGCCCGTTCACATCTGTGCCGGGAAAAGCGGAGATGGCTCCGTCAGCCAGGAAATCTCCCGCCAGCCTCCCGTCGGGGCTGGCGCCGCAAGCCTTGCCGTGCAGCACCTGGGTGGTCACCGATAACGTGCTCGGCCTCCAGGGTTTGCCGACCCAGTTGATAACTTTTTGAGACACTTCCGACCAGATATCGTACATTTCAACCACGATTTGATCGACATAGTCATCATCGTTGCCGTATTTCGGAGCTTCCTGCAGTTTCTTTCTGAGGAGTTCATAACCCTCAAAGTTATTCTTAATGGCTTCCTTCATCTCGTCCATTGTCATAGACTTCTCATCAAACACATATTTTTTAATCGCAGCCAGGCTGTTGCCGACATTAACCAAACCGGTTGATATGACATAAGCGGGGTCGTTATAACGGCAGCCGCCCTCATAGGCATGCCGGCCCTTTTCAATGCAGTCGTCCAAAAGAACGGTCATAAAGGGATGCACCAGCCCGATATCGTTGTGCACAAGCATAATGGCGTTCATGTATTCCTCTTCCCGCCTGACGATCAACTCGCAAACCCTCTTGTACTCCCCGACTATTTCTTCATAGGAAGCCTTGTTGAGATCAATTTTCAAGTCAACCAGCTTGTCCCCGGTAACCGGGTTGACGCCGCCGTTTAAGACCAGCTCAAA
>NZ_QFGB01000123.1:0-1959 GCF_004369245.1 Pelotomaculum sp. FP
CTCATCTTTGACAGTTAAAAAATATAAAAAGCTTGAAAGCCCTGTGTTTGCAAGGTGTTCAAGCTTTTTTGTATTTTAAAAAAGTGAGTAATTTTTTTATTTCTTAGTAGTGGTCAAAATTTTTTTCATCTGTGTTTTCTTAATAATCTCGTAATCTGTTCGAAAGCCAAAAGATTCATGCAGCTCATCTGTAAAATCAGTTCTTGTGTAGGTCGGTATATATCCCTCGCCCTTGATCTCATAGAAATTCATTTCTCTCAATCCGTTGATGACTTCACTGCATGTAAACTTATTCCCTAGTTTCTTTTCCAATAACCGATAAAGGATAAGGGACATAAAGCAGGTAGTAAAATGTGCTTTAATTCTATCTTCGCGACTTAAGTACACCGGCCGGGCTTTAAACTCGCTTTTCATGATCCGGAAACATTCTTCAATCTCCCAACGTCGCTGGTTAATCTGGATGATTTCCTGAGCACTACCTTCTAGGTTCGTACAAACGGCATAAAATCCGTCATAGGCTTCTTCAGCAACGATGGTTTCGTTATTTAAGGCATAGAGTTCATTGTCAGCTATTTCACCATCAGACGTACAGCTGGTTTTTTTAATAAAACGTTTATAGTCGTTCTGATTGCTTTTTGAAATTTTAGTTGGATTCGAATCGAGTAGTTTCTGAGCACGTTCGATTTGTGAATTGCGAATTTGACGTTGATAATTTTTGTACTTGATGGAGTAAGTTACAATAAGTTTTTGTTCCAGGCCGTTTTCTTTAATCCAGCGTTCTTTAAAGAAGCATTTGTCTTTATAAGTTTCCTCGTCAAGCTGGGTGATATCATAAGTTTTATCATGATCTGCAAGATGCCAGCCTTTTGAATCAAGAGACCATTCCTTTAAATGCTTTTTTAGTTTTTTAATCGATTGGGTCGTGATAAATGCGCGTTCGCCTTCGTTGTTGAACCTTCTGTTCTTTTCAGAAGCCAGACCTGCATCGGTACAGACAACAAATTTGGAAAGTTTGAAATCAGAAAGTATTTTTTGCTCTAAGGGTTTAAGCGTAATCTGTTCATTCGTGTTGCCGCTGTTGAGACTAAAAGCAAGAGGAATGCCGTCTCCATCCATGAACAGACCCATTTGGATGATAGGGTTTGGTCGATGTTCTTTTGAAGCGCCATACTGTTTAAGGCCGTCTTCTTGTTCGATTTCAAAGAAATAATTGGTACAGTCATAATAGAGAATACCCGTGTTTCTCTTTGAAATTTTGAGGCTGTTGCTATAAAGAGAAGACTGAATGAAGTCCATTTCTTTGGAAATGACTTCAAGTGCTCTATACACATGCTGCAATTCAAAGTTCGTTTGTTCAATGAACTTTGAGGAATGATTATAGGTAGCGAGTTTGGAAGAAGGAAAAAGGATTCGTCCGTAAAGGAGCCGTGACAGTATAGCATCCAGATCAAACGAGAACTTATATTTTTTTGATATCTCCGTGCAAACCTTATGAAGATTGAGTTCGTGATAGATCTGCTGGAGAAAAAGATAACCGCCATTGAAGAAGAGTTGTTGATCTTTGGAAATCACTTTGGATGGCGAATATTTAACGATGACTTCACGCAATAGCTCTTTCTCTTTTTTGTTAAGCTCTTCTATGTATGATTTAGCCCATTCAATAGGGTCGCGCCCATTTAGATTTTGCTGTAATTCAGCAAGCGTTCCTAACTTTTCAACAACTTTTGTGGAACGCTTACCGTTCTCATAAACAGATTGTATGACATAAAGCGAAGTAGCATTTTTAGACTTGGATATACTAAGTCGCATAGTAGAATCTCCTCCAATCCCTTACATTATAACACATTACGCAAAATTACTCACTAAGAATTGGAGAGAATTTGACATTTTTTTAATAAAAAAAGCCCTGTTTTCAAGGCTTGTAGAGATTTCTATATTAGCGCAAGTGTCAAAGACCCG
>NZ_QFGB01000124.1:0-1943 GCF_004369245.1 Pelotomaculum sp. FP
GGCTTCTTTAACAAGCTGCTCTTTGAAATCCTGAGGATATCTTTTACGTTTCATCCATACCCCTCCGTTAATATTAGTTTATATTAATAAGGGGGTATGGCTCAAACTCAATTAAGGGGCTTAATAGTATGGGTATGAAAGTCCAGAAGATCCTGCTCATCTTTAGCCATGTTGCAATAAGAATCTCGCCGCTTACAAGGGGACTGAAAGTAAGTCATTTTTATGGGTTATTTAGATAGAATAGATTCCCGCATACAAGGGGACTTTAACCCACCAACAAGTCTCAAAATCTCATTAAATCTTCATAATCCCATACTTCCCCATCCCAAACACCGCCCCCTTGCCCACATGCACCAGTTCCCCCAGCCGCAGCAGGGGCAGAAACTCGTCCAAATTCCCTTCATACTCCACCCGGCCCACCAGGCCGCCCATGTTCACCTTGTTGTCCTGGCGAGAAGAATAGCGCTCCCAGTTCACCCAACGGGTACCGTCCCTAACCAGCCGGACTTCCGCCGCCCGTTCAATCAGCCCGGTAAAGTCAAGCTCCAGTTCCCAGCCATGGTGAAAATAGGCTAGCGACGAGAGCCTGCGTAAAAGGCTCCGTATGAGCATGTGAAACTCAATATGGTGGACGAAATTTTCCTCAAACTTAATCCTGGTGATGGTCAAAAAGTCCAAACCAAGGCGAGTTAAGACTATATCTTTATCCTTCTGACGCAAAAGATCAGCTGTGTCAAACTGGATGGCCAGATTGGTATTTCTAACAAGCTGGTCTTCCGCCTGGTACACCAATTGGCTTTCCCCGTTGTTCAAACCAATTGCCCGAATTTCGGCCAGCCGGTATTTCCTCCTCATTTTCCCGATCCCCAATTCGCCCAGTTCACGAAAGGCAACGATAAAATAAGGAAGGTAATTTATCGCCCTGCCGATCAGGATTAGATCGAAGGCCAGCTTCTCGCCGGGCCTATATTCGGTTTTGGTTTCCAGCGGGGGTTCGAGGATAAAGGGCCGGGGGATACTTTCGTAATTGCGGAGGGCTTCAGAGCCGGGGGGAGGCGCGGTTTCAAAGATATAAGCATAGGGACAGCTTGTCCTTAAGAGGCAGTTGTGGCATTTGGCCTCCCTGAGTGAACAAGAGATCCTCCGAAAGGCGTTGCCGAAACCACCTCTTAACGTGGAACCCTTGTAAGGGGGCAGAAGCAAACCTTTCTCCCCAGCCTTTAGAGTGAGCCGGTATTTAGCTATTGTAAAATATTTGGACATCGCTCTTTCTCCATTAACGGTTTCTCATACCGCAAGCGGCGTCAGAATATGAAATCCATATCAAGCAATAAAAAAATAACCATACAGATATAATTTCTCCATAATGGTTATTATTTCTACATGTAGCGAGAATTCCCTATTGATTATATGCTTATTTTTTTCCGTTTTGATGTATTTCAGCCTGTAGTCGAAATAGGTTTCACACTTGTTTGGACTGCCTGGATACACGGACACCATGGCCTTTCCCATTTCATCCGCATTTTTCAGTCCTTCATTCCTGGCGCCCACGGCTGATTTCTCGAAAATGGAGTTTATCCCATCCTGCACGGTTTTATCGTCCAACCCGTCAATCTGGGGATACTGTAGGGTTATTTGATTTTATCGGTCTCAGAAGCTTCTTTCACTGTTGTTATGGAAATTGCATTCTCTTTTACGCTTTCAAGTTGAATTATTCCGCTTTGCCTGTCCCACCGTACTTTGAGTCCAAAGAGGACAGACAAGGTTTATTCTAAGGATAATTTCGTCTTGACATGATATTTCATATGTAATATATTCTCATCTTTGACAGTTAAAAAATATAAAAAGCTTGAAAGCCCTGTGTTTGCAAGGTGTTCAAGCTTTTTTGTATTTTAAAAAAGTGAGTAATTTTTTTATTTCTTAGTAGTGGTCAAAATTTTTTT
>NZ_QFGB01000125.1:0-1891 GCF_004369245.1 Pelotomaculum sp. FP
GCGACATCAGAATTTTCTGCAGTAAGAAGTGAAGAAAGCGGTTATCGATGGGTAGCTGAAAGTATTTGAAGGAGGTGGCTTACAAAGATGTATATGAATAACTTTGAGTATTTGGCTCCCAAGACGCCTGGGGAAGCATTTGAAGTGGTGAGTCGTCTGGGAAGCAAGGCCAGGATTCTTGCCGGTGGCACAGACCTGCTGGTATTGATGAAAGACAAAATCATAAGCCCGGAATACCTCATTGACATCAATAACATTGAAGAGTTTAAAGGCATCAAATATGAGCCGGGTAAAGGTATGGAAATCGGCGCGACCACAAAGATTGCAGAGATTCAGTATTCTGAGATAGTGAAGGAAAAATACCCCGCTCTTGCCCATGCGGCAGGAGAGCTTGGTTCATCCCAGGTGAGGCACATGGGCACAATCGGCGGCAACAGCTGTAACGCGTCTCCGTCCGGCGAGACCCCCACACCCCTGGTAGCTTACGGCGCTACGGTTGTAGTCAGCAGCGCTGCTGGTGAAAGGGAAATGCCGCTGGAAGCGTTCATCCAGGGTGTCAGAAAGATCGACCTCAAGGAAGGCGAGATCCTGACCAAGTTTAAGCTGCCGGAACCCTCTCCGAAGTTGGTAGCCAAATATGCCTATATGGGCGCCAGGGACGCCAATGAAATTGACTGTGTCAACATGGCGGTCGCCCTTGAACTGGAAGCTGACAAAAAGACTGTCAAGAGTGTAAAACTGGTCATGGGCTCGGTTTTCATCAAACCGCTGGTATCCACAGCAGTTCCCGCACTCCTGACCGGGCAGAAATTTAGCGATGAATTAGCAGCGAAAGCGGCTGAAGCGGCTCAGGGCGAAGCGAAGCCGATTACCGACATCCGGGCCTCCGAGGAATACCGGCGCGAAATCGTAGGGGTGCTGGCCCGCAGACTACTCAAAGAGGCGTTTGCCGCCGCTCAGGAGGTGTAAGTGATGAAACAACTGATAAGCTTGGATATAAATGGCCGGGTTTATGATCTGGCTGTTAGCCCCAGGGACTTGCTGGCTGATGTAATCAGGAGAAAAGTAGGACTCACCGGCACCAAGAAAGGCTGCGGGATGGGCGACTGCGGGGCCTGCACCGTACTGGTGGAAGGCAAACCCGTATTGTCCTGCATCACGCTGGCAATCACCTGCAACGGCAAGAAGATTACCACTGTAGAAGGGCTGGCCCTGCCGAACGGCGAACTGAACCCGCTTCAGGCGGCATTTGTCAACCACGGCGCGATCCAGTGCGGTTTCTGCACACCGGGCATGCTCATGTCGGCCACCGGGCTTCTGAACAGGAATCCCAAGCCCAGCGTATATGACATCAAGCACGAGATGTCCGGAAACATCTGCCGCTGCACCGGTTTTAAGAGAATTATCGAAGCCATTGAAGTAGCTTCTGAAACGGGGGTGAAGTAATGGGAGCCTGGGATCAGAGAGAAAATTATGTACGTGAAGGGAAACCTTCATATCTGGATGAGAGAAGGTTCACCCAGATAGGAAAAAGCTTTCCGCGGATAGACGGCCCGGCCAAGGCTAAAGGTGAAGCGATTTATACCGCCGACATGGTGCTGCCGGGTATGGTGTATGGGAAAATTAAGCGCTGCAAGGAATACGCGCACGCCAAAATTAAAAAGATCGACTGCAGCAAAGCGCTGGCGTTGCCGGGAGTACTGGCAGTACTCACCGGAGACGAAGCTCCCAACAAATGGGGTATCGTGCCCCAGTCGGCCAACGAGACCGCTCTGGCCGTAGATAAAGTCCGCTTTTATGGTGAAGGCGTGGCCGCTGTTGCCGCCATTGATGAAGAGACCGCCGAGGCCGCCTGCGACCTGATTGAAGTAGAATACGAGCCCCTGCCGGT
>NZ_QFGB01000126.1:0-1874 GCF_004369245.1 Pelotomaculum sp. FP
TGGGTATGGGTTGTTATGATGATAATAGCTTTTATGCCGGCCCCCCAGGTCACTGTTTAGCAGCTACCTTGGCCGGGCCGGTTTTCTGTTACCTTTTTTAGTGCATTGTTTTTCAAAATAATGATAAAATCCATCTTTGCGCGAAGGATGCGTAGCATCCGTAGAGCGCACGAATTAGTTTCGGTTATTTGTCAAGCAGTGTCTGGACATGGGCGCCTTTTTACGGGACAATGTGACCAACAAGTTGGTATGGGGATATTTCTTCTTCCCCTCGTGGAGCCTTTAGGGTTACTACTTCGTGAAGCCTGTTACCCTTGGTCCGCCGTCCTTTTCTAACCGCTGGTTGTACCCCCGGCTTTATGGTGATGGGATTTTGCAGCTTCCCATTCATGCACCCACCTGACCGGGTGAGTACTTATTACGAGGCTGAGTAAGGCGGTTCCCAAGGGCGCCCAGGTCCTGTACCTTGCTTGATTTCTTTTGGAGTGGAGGTGATCTTTTGAGCAAACTTTTTGTCGGTATTGATGTTAGCCTGCGCAAAAACAATGTTCGCTGTATTAACAGCAATGGTGATACTGTACGTAAGTTTAACGTGCCCAATACTTTATCTGGAGCCCAAGCGCTGGTAGATCATGTTGCACAGGCTGCAGTACTCAACTCCTCGCAAGAGGTGGTGCTGGGCTTGGAGGCCACCTCCAATTATGGCTACCACCTGGCCTCTTTCTTTAAAAGCTCGGATAAGATGGCCCCGTTTTCACCACAGGTCCATGTGCTAAATGCCCGTGTCGTACATCAGTTCAAGAAGTCTTATAACGACCTCCCAAAAAACGACGACGTGGATGCCTGGGTTATTGCGGATAAGTTGCGCTTTGGTCGCCTCCCACAGGAGGTCTTTATGGATGAGCGTTTCCTTGCTTTACAACGGTTAACCCGTTCTAGATTTCACCTGGCGATGATGATTTCACGGGAGAAGACTTATTTTCTTAATAACCTTTTCTTGAAGTTCAGCTCTTTACGCCAGGAGAAAATTTTTTCTGACCAGTTTGGCGCTACGGCTATAGCAGTCGTGCAGGAATTTTTATCCCCGGATGAACTCGCCGCTATGCCACTGGAGAAACTGGTGTCCTTTCTGGAAGAGAAGAGCAAAAACCGTCTGGTAGACTCGGAAGGAGTAGCCAAGGCCCTGCAAAAGGCGGCCCGATCTTCCTACCGTCTGAGCAAGTCTTTAGCTGACCCGGTAAATGCTTCTCTGGCCACCAGTATCAGTGTAATCAAGGCCATGCAGTCTGAGCTTAAAAAGTTGGACAAGCTGATTGCCAAACATCTGGAGGCGCTTCCTCAAACATTGAATTCCATCAAGGGTATCGGCCCAGTTTATGCCGCCGGTATCCTGGCTGAAGTTGGCGATATCAAACGCTTTAAAAATCATAAGTCCCTGGCCAAATTTGCCGGGCTGGTATGGAATGAACAACAGTCGGGTGAGTGGAAGGCCGAGGATATCCGGCGTGTCCGCTCTGGCAACAAGTACTTGCGCTATTATCTTGTAGAGGCCGCTAACCTGATTCGGTTGCATGATCAGGAATATGGCTGTTTCTACCGGGTCAAGTACGATGAAGCCCATACTCATAAACATAAAAGAGCCCTCGTCCTTACCGCAAGAAAATTGGTCCGGCTGGTTTATGCTTTGCTGCGCACGAACCAGCTTTATACTCCCAGAAAGAGGGGTGATTAATCGCCTCCCTTAGCTGGACCACCCTCTCAGACCCAGATATTGTAATTTTCTGGGCTTAGTTTGTTATATTCTTTTGTCTCGCATAATGAAATATTTTTTCCAATTCTTTTTTAAAGTGGGCTTGACATTTTACCGCTGGGCT
>NZ_QFGB01000127.1:0-1873 GCF_004369245.1 Pelotomaculum sp. FP
AGACCCATTGCCTGCGCTTGTTCAGCATCGTAAACCGGATCGAGAAAAATCATCTCGCTGGCCTTACCAAACCCCGCCAGCAAACCCACCCACAGGCTCCACCCCACATCAGGCGCCAAACCAAGGCTGGTATACGCCTGTTTAAACTTAGCCTGCCTGGATGCAATGCGCAAATCACAGGAAAGAGCCAGCGACATACCGGCTCCGCCAACCGCGCCGTTTATGGCTGCCAGCACCGGTTTGGGCATTTGTCGTATATCCATAACTATTCTGTGCAAAGGCTCCAACAAGCGGCGTACAGGCTCATCCGGATTACTCCCGGCAAACTCCTCAAAATACTTGATATCGCCCCCGGAGCAAAAAGCTTTTCCGCTTCCGGTCAGTACAACAGCCCTGATCTCCCGTTCATTACGGCACATTTCCAGCGCAGCCATCATTTCGCTGGAGATATTCGGAGTGAGAGCATTATAATTATCAGGCCGGTTTAAAGTAATTGTCGCAACAGGGCCTTTCCGAGCAAAAAGAATGTCCTCAAAAGGCATTTCGCCGCCCCCCTTATTTAATAATCTAATACAATATTAATTCGGGGCCAAGCAAAAAACAAGAAAATTCTTACAAATAACCATCCGGACGGGTATCTCTTAAGATCCTTTGTCTGTCAAGCATCATAGACGGTTAAGGTTTTTTGTATGCTAACAGAAGTTGATATCACATCTCGTCTTTCCATGTTTTTGTAATACAACAAAGACTCCTTGGTATACCAATTTCCCTCTCCCGCCAGACAAGCTGTTCATCAGTCAGGATTTACTCGAAGCGGAGGACCTGGGTAAGCTATTAACTCATTGGCAAAAGGTTTCTTTAAATCTTATATGGTTAGATATTTTATAGACCTTGTATTAAATTGTAAAATCTGACGTAACCTTCATGGCTTTCTGGGCGCCAGCTATACTTTCGTCATAACCCAAACCGAAGTTCTTGGTATAATAATTGTATTCATTATAGTAATAGATAAATAAAGTATCCAAGGTCTTTTTATAGCAAGCTATAGCATTGTCATAGTTAAGCAAAATTTCATTAGTATCGGCTATGTTAATTCCTGCTTTTTCAGCCTCATCAACCAACTGCTGATTTTCTTGACGTATAGATTCCACACTGGCGGCCGCTTTTTCATATTTGTCTTTTGCCTTAGCCTTAAACTCTTGCAAGGCACGATTTTTACTATGAGGGGAACTATATGAATAATTGAAACAAGCATACACGGCAAAGTCCAATTCCCTGGAAATATCAGCAAATTGCTCATATAGCTCGGCTAATTTGTAATAATGGCTAGCTATTTTAAGGTATAATTTAAGTTTAGCACGATCATTAACCTCATTATTATTAATCTCGCTAGTAGTATTCGTAATTTCAACTGAATTGGTATTATCATTCCATATAACCTGGGCGCCTAAAGCCTCCGATACCACCCTTATAGGGACCATAGTGCGCCCATCTATCGCTTGAGGCGGGACATCAGAAAAAACCTGCTCGCCATTAACAAATATTTTGATATTGTCCGAAGCCCCGGCTGCACAAGGTATACAAACAAGAAGTAATACTGAAAGTAAAACAAAAAACATTTTTTTCAAATCAATCTCCTCCCTTGTATCTGGTCAACCTGTTATTATTTGTCATAAGTAAAGATGTCTTGGTTGGTTCTACTGGTGACTATTCTAACAATATTCGTTGTTATCGTATATAGCTACATAGGGCTTGCTGAATAGGTTCTGATTTTAAAAACTGATTTTAGACAACCATATAAACAGTGCAATTTTGGCTCTCAAAAGCCTCCAAGATGGTGCATATAAAATGGTAAAAAAGAAGCCGGAGCCGG
>NZ_QFGB01000128.1:0-1858 GCF_004369245.1 Pelotomaculum sp. FP
GTAGTTCTGCATTTCATCACCTCTAGCTTAAGTATTCCTTTTGCTAGAAGCGATGATTCTACTACTGGGTTAACCTAAAGGCTTCGGCTGGAAGCCGAGGGATTTAACCCCATTATACAGACATTAAATTATCATGCGCTACATATCGAAATTCATCTGGGTCTCTGGTATAAAGAGGTAAGCCATAGACCATGGCACTGTCAATTTTATACCCATCCTTGTCATGCTCTTGTTCTGTCAGTTCGACCTTAACGATTTTCCGGGCTTCCCTTTTTGTCTCTGCTTTTACTATGGCGAGAAATCTTCTTCTCTTCCCTCCGAGAATTATCGACGCCGTCAACCAGGTCAAGGGAGTGCCCAACCTGCTCCAGGCCTCTACCTTGTCGGCGGCCCTGGCCAAAAATCTGGCTTTGGCCGCCCCCGGTGACCTGCGCCGCTCTTTCTTCGGCAACAGCGGCGCCGAGGCGGTCGAAGGTGCCCTGAAACAGCTTGACACCCTGCTGCAGGCCCTGGATAAGGTCCTGGCTGCCAACAAGGGGTTTTTCAGCATGGCCGCCTCCGGCGCGAAGACCATGCTGAAGTCATTGATTAAAAAATAAAGGATGCATGCTATTTCTCCTTCAAAAAAGACCAGGTTGAGTGAATCTTATCAGCCTGGTCAACCAGTATAACCCTGTTTCTTCTAAAAACAAAAGCAATCCTAAGGAATCCTGCGCATACTGCTACCCAGTTGGAGCATTTCATCTTCGCCGATATTGCCGTCCATAGAAACAAAAACATCCCCGTCGATCCAGGTCAGTGAAACAAACTGCTCTTTGTAAATAATTAGCGTTGCTTCCTGTCCATTAATCCTGATTTTCTTTAAAACCGCATCCTCATTGTCAAAAGAAAGGCCCTGGCTGAAACCCTGGGTGATGTTGGTCTGTTGAACGGTAACCTTACGGTTATCGCTTGCGGCTAATTTTATTGCAACGTCAGTAGAGTCACCAAGTTTGTCCGCTGTAAAGGAACTTATTTGATATTCGTCCAGATAGTCAATGGGCAAAAGAATCTTAAAAGGTACGGATTGAATCTTTTCCATAATTTCCGGGCTTAAGCTATTTATGCTGTCATCGGCGGAACTTTGATTCGCATAATCGATACCCACAGTCTGAACTTTTCCAACGATAAATGATTTGAAGAACGCCAAAGACTTTGAACTTATCGCTTTAGCCTGCACAGGAAACAATAAACTTAATAAGATCCCGACACCGAATAGAATGGGAATCATTATAGCAACGCTTTTTTGCAAATAAAAATAGTTTTTTTGCGGAAAATATTTTCTTTTAAACTTAACCCATTCTTCATCCAGATTGATTTCTTTTGAAAGTCCCTCGTTAATGTTCGCCGCTGCCGCCCGCGCTATAAGATTATCTATTTTGTTTTTGGGGTTCATCGATATCTACACCTCTTTCCTCCAACCCTTCAATAAATCCCCTCTTAATTAATTCTTTCTTAACCTTGTTCCTGCTCCGGTGCAAAACGGACTTGATTGTTCCTTCTGAAATATTCAATATGGATGATATTTCCTTTATTTTAATTCTTTTGTAATAATATAAAACAATTATAGCATAAGAAGGTTCATCTAAGCTCCTTATGATTTGTCGTACCTCTCTGATAATTTCCTCATTCTCGACTATAGTCAGCGGCTCATTTTGCATATCCTCAAAGTCAATGACATTATAAGTCACTCTCGTATAATAGTATTAGAACCACCGGACAACCAAAATTCCAATTGAGGGAAATATGGGTAATCCAGATAGGTTCGGGAACCGGTTCCCAAAGTACGGGTACCGAGACCAACAAAAATCATTTGCCT
>NZ_QFGB01000129.1:0-1840 GCF_004369245.1 Pelotomaculum sp. FP
AATACCCAAAGCTATGGAGCCCAGGTGGGGAATTTCCCCACCTGTAATAACGACATTCCAGTCCTTGCCCATAGCTGTTGCCTGCAAAACCACATGTAACCCGTTGTGTTCCTTATGAATCTCAATAATCCCCATCTTTACTTTCTGAGAGGAGGAACCGGTGAAAAGACCGGGATGTCTTTCACTTCGACCCCAGCCAGTTGGAACCAGGGATCCCTCTTGTCGGGATCTATTACTTCAGGCTCCTCGCTTGAACGCCAGACAAAATCACAACGGCTGCAGAAATAGACCTCCCAGGCCTTGCTTCCGTCGGGAGCCTCTGCGATTTTGGCAGCGTTATCTGTTAAACAGCGAACACATTTCATAGCGATAATCTCCTTTCGTGCTTTATCTAACGGCCTTTTTGCAGGTTTAACAAGATCTTTTGATACGGTTCCGCCTCGGGAATCCTGTCCACCATCCGCACATCCCTTGCGATTTCAGGCTGAGCCGGAGTTGTCGCATCAATGATCATCTTGCCACCGATTCCAGGAGGTTCAGAGCATGGATCCAAAGGCATACCTGGTGTATTGGGAACTACAATTACATCTTTCATAGGCCGTACCCGTGTAGATAACGCCCACATCACCTGGGTCAGGTTGAAGGGGTCCACATCCCCGTCTACAATGATGATGTTCTTGGCATAGTTGGTGCCGTGCGGTGTCGAAGCCAGTCTCATGGCCACGGTCTTGGCATATCCGCCAAACTTGTTGTCGCAGGCGACAATGATCGTCAGGCCATGCTGATAAATCGCGTTGACCGCTTTTACCTCCGGCATGGTTTCCCTCAACTGGAAGTAAAGGGTCGCACTTGTATTAAGTCCGATCAAGGTGTCATGCTCCGTCCACGGACGGCCTACGTACAGGTTTTCAAAAATCGGGTTCTTCCGGGTGGTAACCGCATTCAATTTAATACGGAATTGCCGCCGGGAGCCTGAATAACTCCCCGGAAATTCACCGAAGGGGCCTTCCGGGAAGCGATCTCTCGGTACGAATTCGCCCTCAAGAACGATTTCCGTATAGGCCGGAACGTCCAAATTACCACTGAGGGTTTTGGTCAGAACCTGGGGAGCCCCCATGAAGGCTGCCGCGTATTTGTATTCGGACTGGTCATATTTCAAGGGCGCGCTCGCCATAAGGCTAATCACCGGGTGTACGCCCAGGCACACCGCGACGGGAAGCGCCTTGCCCATTTCTTCTGCTTTGCGCAGATGAATTCCGCCGTCATGGAAGGGCAGCACCTGGATTCCCAGCGTGTCGGGACCCTGGACCTGGATACGGTACATCCCCACGTTCTGCTTGTCCACATTATCGGGATCTTCCGGATCCCTGGTAATCACGGAAGCCTTGGAGAAGTAAAAACCACCGTCATATTTATTGACCCGGAATAAAGGCAGGATCTCATAAAGATTAATGTCTTTGGTGATCTTTACCTCCTGGCAGGGCGCGTCTTTAACCCATTGAAGCTCACCGTCGCTTCCGCCTGCCCAGCGTTCCGCGAATGCATAGAATTGCTCTTTCAGTGAAGTGTCCTTATCCATCCCCAGCATAACGGCATTGTTCGCCCATGTGCCAAGGACATTCACTGCAAGCCGTTTGCCCTTATAGCCCTTGATATTTTCGATCAGCACAGCCGGACCTGTATTTCCCGCTGCTATATCCACAGCTGCCCGGGCAATACGCCGTACATCCGGCTCCGGCATAACTTCATCGGTATAATGAACCAACTGTCCCGCTTTCTCCAACTGCTCTAAAAATCCCCGAAGGCTGTTCCCTTCCATTGCTATCACTCCTTTTGTAAA
>NZ_QFGB01000130.1:0-1795 GCF_004369245.1 Pelotomaculum sp. FP
TATGTCAAAGGAGGAATAATATGAGGATTGCGGTTCTGATGAAACAAACTTTTGACACTGCGGCAATAATCAGTTTGGATGCCAGTGGGCAAATTGAGCGCCAGGGTGTCAACCTGATTATCAATCCCTACGACGAATTTGCCGTTGAAGAGGCTCTGCGGCTTAAGGAGAAGCACGGCGGGGAAGTTACAGTCATTTCGGCAGGAGCGCCGGAAACCCAGGACGCCATGCTCCAGGCCCTGGCCATGGGGGCCGATAAAGCAATACTGGTTACTGACGACAATATGGCCGGCAGCGACGAATATGCCGCCGCTCTGGTACTGTCCAAAGTCCTGGGCGGCCTGGAGTTTGACCTGCTGCTGGCGGGCTGGCGCGCTGTTGATGATGGTTCCGCTCAAGTGGCGGTAAGAGTGGCCGAATTGCTTGGCTTGCCCCAGGTAAATGTTGTCACCAGGCTCACCATTGAGGACGCCAAAGCTGTTGCCACCAGGGATATTGAAGGCGGCAGCGAGGTCGTGGAGGTCCCCCTGCCGGCCTTGATTACCGCCCAAAAGGGCCTCAACGAGCCACGCTACCCTACCATGCGAGGGATCATGCAGGCCAAGAAAAAACCTTTCCAAAAGCTTTCTTTGTCCGAACTCGGCCTTGATGCCGCTCAAATCGCGCCAAAAGTGAAGGCGATTTCTTATTTCCTGCCCGCGCCCCGGGCCGCCTGCAAGCTTGTGCCCGGCGAAGCGCCGGAAGCGGCGCGTGAATTATGCCGTATCTTACGGGAAACAGCCAAAATTATCTAAGGAGGGAAAAGCCACATGGCAAAGGGTATCTGGATTTTTGCAGAGCACCGTGATGGAAAAATAAAAAAAGTAACCCTTGAACTGTTAAGCGCCGGCCGCAAGCTTGCAACAGAGACCGGTGAAGAAGTGAGCGCCCTCCTTTTCGGCAAAGGAGTTTCCGGTTTGGCTTCCACGCTGGCAGAATATGGCGCCGATAAAGTCTACCTGGCTGATGACGATATGCTGGCCCAATATACTACCGACGCCTACAGCAAGGCGCTGAGCGACCTGATTATGGAAAAAGAGCCTTCCGTGTTGTTGCTTGGCTGCACCGTGCTGGGCCGCGACCTGGCCGCCAGGGTGGCCCAGAAAGTAAAGACCTGTCTTATGTCCGATTGCACCGGCGTGGAACTGAGCGGCGGGCAGCTTGTCTTTGTGCGCCCGGTTTATGCCGGCAAGGCTTTCGTAAAGGCGGTATGCCCCGAGCTAAAGCCCGTGATGGCCACGGTTCGCCCCAATGTGCTCATTGCTGACGAGCCGCGGGCCGGGCGCGGCGCTGAAGTGGTAAATGTAGCTGTTCATTTGGAAAAAACAGACTTAAGGCAGGTTATCAAAGACGTTGTGATGCAGATTTCCACCCGTCCGGAACTGACCGAGGCCAATATTATCGTTTCCGGCGGCCGCGGTATGAAGGGGCCGGAAAACTATAAAATTCTGGAGGAACTGGCTGATGTCCTGGGTGCGGCGGTGGGCGCTTCCCGGGCCGCTGTCGACTCCGGCTGGATTCCCCAAAGCTTTCAGGTAGGCCAAACCGGCAAGACCGTTTCACCTGCCTTGTATATTGCCTGCGGTATTTCAGGCTCAACCATGCACCTGGCCGGGATGAGTTCATCCAAATGCATCGTGGCCATTAACAAGGATCCCGAGGCGGACATCTTTAAGGTAGCGGACTACGGCATCGTTGGCGATTTGTTTGAGGTGGTGCCTCTCCTCACTGAAGAGTGCAAAAAACTATTGGCGTC
>NZ_QFGB01000131.1:0-1759 GCF_004369245.1 Pelotomaculum sp. FP
TCCGACATTGTCACCAGAAATATTTATCGTTTTAGTTGAGATGTTCTCTCAAAACTGTACAGCGTAGGAGTTACAATGTTTTAGTTGCTGTTTTAGGTCAAGCCCTCGACCTATTAGTACCGGTCAGCTGAACTGGTTACCCAGCTTACACACCCGGCCTATCTACCTGGTAGTCTTCCAGGGGTCTTACTAGCTTGTGCTATGGGAAACCTCATCTCGAGGGGGGCTTCGCGCTTAGATGCTTTCAGCGCTTATCCCGGCCAGACATAATTACCCAGCGCTACTCCTGGCGGAATAACTGGTACACCAGTGGTCTGTCCATCCCGGTCCTCTCGTACTAGGGACAGCTCCTCTCAAGTTTCCTGCGCCTGCGACGGATAGGGACCGAACTGTCTCACGACGTTCTGAACCCAGCTCACGTACCGCTTTAATGGGCGAACAGCCCAACCCTTGGGACCTACTACAGCCCCAGGATGCGATGAGCCGACATCGAGGTGCCAAACCTCCCCGTCGATGTGGACTCTTGGGGGAGATAAGCCTGTTATCCCCGGGGTAGCTTTTATCCGTTGAGCGACGGCTCTTCCACTCGATACCGCCGGATCACTAAGCCCGACTTTCGTCCCAGCTCGACCTGTTCGTCTCGCTGTCAAGCTCCCTTCTGCCTTTACACTCTGTGCGCGCGATTTCCAACCGCGCTGAGGGAACCTTTGGGCGCCTCCGTTACTCTTTGGGAGGCGACCGCCCCAGTCAAACTGCCCGCCTGATACTGTCCACGTCCCGGCTTCACGGGACTGTGTTAGAACTTCAATACTCAAAGGGTGGTATCCCAACGTTGGCTCCGCCAATACTAGCGTACTGACTTCCACGCCTCCCACCTATCCTGTACATCCAATACCAAAACCCAATGTCAGGTTGCAGTAAAGCTCCACGGGGTCTTTCTGTCCTGTCGCAGGTAGCCGGCATCTTCACCGGCATTACAATTTCACCGAGTCCCTCGTTGAGACAGCGCCCAAATCGTTACGCCTTTCGTGCGGGTCGGAACTTACCCGACAAGGAATTTCGCTACCTTAGGACCGTTATAGTTACGGCCGCCGTTTACTGGGGCTTCGGTTCAAAGCTTCGCGTTGCCACTAACCTCTCCCCTTAACCTTCCAGCACCGGGCAGGCGTCAGCCCCTATACTTCATCTCGCGATTTTGCAGGGACCTGTGTTTTTGGTAAACAGTCGCTTGGGCCTTTTCTCTGCGACCCCCTCACGCTCCAAACGTTTGTTCTTCACGCTACCGGGGTACCCCTTCTCCCGAAGTTACGGGGTCATTTTGCCGAGTTCCTTAACGAGGGTTTTCTCGCGCGCCTTAGGATTCTCACCCCACCTACCTGTGTCGGTTTGCGGTACGGGCACTCTTTCGCCTCGTTAGAGGTTTTTCTTGACAGTTTGGGCTTAAGCTGCTTCGCTACTTAATTTCGCTCCCCTTCAGTTCTCGGGCTTCTCAAGAGACGGTTTTTCCTATCTCTCACCCTACCTCCTTGGACGCACTTTTCCAATCGTGCGCTCAGCTTACCCTCCTGTGTCACCCCATCCTTCAAACGGCTATGAGTGGCATCGGATTCTCAACCGATTTTCCATCGCCTACGCTATTTAGCCTCGGCTTAGGCCCCGGCTTACTCTGGGCGGACGAGCCTTCCCCAGAAAACCTTAGGCTTTCGGCGGGCAGGATTCTCACCTGCCTTTTCGTTTACTTATACCGGCATTCTCACTT
>NZ_QFGB01000132.1:0-1744 GCF_004369245.1 Pelotomaculum sp. FP
GGTGGAGGGCGGGGAAAAAATATATTTATGTGAAACGTGCCGGTTGAAGGCCCGGTCTATGGGGCTGGACTATGTCAAGTATAAAAGTGTGCAGGGCGGGTGCCCCCGTTGCAGAAAAGAAAGCGATAAAGGAGGTGGGCAGACGGTTGAACACAAGGCTTGGAAGTTAAACGGGTTTCTGGGGGTTTTACTTGTCCTGTTACTAATTGGCGCAGCCGCTTATTTTTTTGACAGCTATAATATTGTTGCAGAGGTTGCCCTCATTCTTCTTTCTCTATTGGTATTGAGCGGAATTAACGTCGTTCACCCCAATGAAGCCAAAGCTGTAACATCCTTTCAGATTATCGTAGAAGGGGCTGTTGGGATGGCTCAAATGGCTATTGCCCAACTGCAACAAGATAATATTATTGAGCTGGATGAGGAACGGAAAGTAATGATGATTAACAACCTTCTCGTTGCAATAGTCTCAGACCGGTCTTCTCAGCCGGTCATCAATGTAGGGAGTCTCTACTAGAACCCAGGAAGGATAATCATGGCTGCAAAGAAAAAATTTCCTCTGCGCATAGATTCAATACTTTACGATGTGTTGGAACGATGGGCTGCTGGCGAGTTTCGAAGTGTTAATTCCCAGATCGAATTTCTCCTGCGTCAAGCAGCTTTCCGGGCGTATACCAGCCGCCCGGGACGCGCAGGAAGATCAGAAACAAAACAGTGACTAAAGATTCTGTGATTTTCAATAAACTGATGCAAGTAAAAATCATGAATGCAAACTGGAAAAGCGTGATCTTTTGGATCACGCTTTCGCTCTGCTCAATCGCTTTAATGATGCCCGCCGCAGTTGCACTGGCCCCCTCCGGTAACCAGTTGGCCGCTGAGAAAGTCTGCGGCTACTCTTTCTACTTCACCGGATGCGCCGGAGATCACCTGCAGGCCTGTCCGTTGAAGCGCCTCAGCCATCGGCCGGCCGATGCCCCCGGTGATGATTACTTCTACCCCTTCGGTTTTAAGCATACTGGCCAGTCCTCCATGATTGTGCAGGACCTCGTTGGTCAGTATTTTTTTGCCGGTAATCTTTCCGTTCTCTGTTTCAACTACGACAAATTCCCGGCTGGAGCCAAAGTGTGCGTTTACCTGTCCATTCAGGTAAGGCATGGCGATTTTCATTTTTATAATTTCCTCCTTTGTCCTGCTTTTTTTAATTGTACTAATTAAATTGTTCCCCGGTATTAGAAGTATTAAGCCATGTTATTATGGACGTGGTTTAATGATAATCATACCGGCTATAACGAACACATGTCAACAATAAATATGACGATATAAAATCCGGACCAGCTATTTTTGCGTATTTTACTTGCTGTAGCTCTTGACAGGATTATCGATGATAAATATAATTATTTTCTGTACGAAATATTAAGATGTGAAAATAATTGAGCAATGGAGGATATGGTAATGGAAACCGTAAGTAAAAAGGTCGAGGTAGCAAGACTTTTTTTTGAAGTGAATAAAACTATAAAGCACAGTATGCGCAGGAGGCTTGAAGATATTGGAATAACACTGCCGCAAAGTTTAGTTATTGGCGCATTGATAAAATTTGGTGAAATGAAGATTACTGAATTAACAGTAGTTATGCACTTTCAGTAAATTAGTACCAAAAAACATTTTTAAAAAATGCTCAAAAAATACTCAAAAGCCCTTGACATTTTCAAAATCGCCCAATAATCGAAATGGATGGTATTTTATGCCA
>NZ_QFGB01000133.1:0-1696 GCF_004369245.1 Pelotomaculum sp. FP
CTATTAAGCCCCTTAATTGAGTTTGAGCCATACCCCCTTATTAATATAAACTAATATTAACGGAGGGGTATGGATGAAACGTAAAAGATATCCTCAGGATTTCAAAGAGCAGCTTGTTAAAGAAGCCCAGGAAGTCGGTAATGCTCTTTCAGTTGCCAAGCGGCACGGAATTAGTGAAAAATCATTATACCGCTGGATTCAAGAATCTAAATACAAAGCTTGGAAGGAAACGGATGGAAATGCTAAAAAGGTAGCGGCATACATTCCATCACCCCAGGAATTCAAGCAAATAGAAAAGGAAAATAACACTCTTAAGAAGTTGCTTGGTGAAAAAGATTTAGAGATTTCCATACTTAGGGACCTGGTAAAAAAGACTCGCCCGGGCTATCCGACAGAATAGAAATAGCCAACAAGTGGATTGCTCGGGGACATGCATGCAAAATGGTATTGAAAATTGTTGGTGTTCTTGAAGCAACTTACTACCATCGAAAAAAATCAGAGAGTCAGACTTCCAAAAAACATAGCCCAAGAAGCGGAAGGCCCAACACCATATATTCTTGGACAAAGGACCGGCAGCTGGTAAGTGATGAACAAATCAAGGAATGGTTGATGGAACTGGTTGCCGGGGAAGAAAGTACTTACGGATACCGGAAATTAGCTATTTGCCTGCGCCGGCAGCACAACCTGATAATTAACCATAAAAAAGTTTACAGGCTTTGCAAAGAGCTAGATATACTGGCGCCACAGCGGCGGATTAAGGTTAATCACCCCAGACGCTTGGCAGCCAATCGCCAGATTACAGTCTCTGATCAACTATGGGAAGTAGACTTAAAGTATTGCTACGTTGCTAAAGAAGACCGTTTTTTCTACCTGATGAGCTTCATTGATGTTTATGACCGAATGATTGTAGATTACCACCTGGGACTATCTTGTGAAGGGAAACATGCCGCCCAGATCCTGCAACGGGCTTTGTGGAAACGGCAGCTCTTTGAAACTGATATCCGACCAGTCATCCGAAGCGATAACGGTCCCCAATTTATAAGCCATGTGTTCGAAGAGGCCTGTGTGAAATTTACTGTCGAACATGAGCGGATTCCACCTAAAACACCGAATAAAAATGCCCATATAGAGTCTTTTCACGCCTTACTTGAGTTAGAATGTTTGAGTCGGTACGAATTTTCATCATATCAAGAAGCCTATCAGATAGTTAGTGAATACATTCAGTTTTATAATGAACGGCGTATACATGGTAGCTTGTATGACTTTTCGCCTTACGAATTCCGGCAGAGACTGCGTGCAGGTGAACTCAAACCCTTTATCATTAGAGTTTAGCTAATTGCCTCTTAAGATACCGGATGCCGGGACCAGAGCTTGTTCCCCTTTAATTAAGAGGTTTCGCCTTGACCATTTGGCCCAGACATGGCTGGCAACCGCGTAGCGGCTTGGCCTTGACCGCCGTGGCAGAATACTAGACCGGGGGCGGGCGAGATAATCAATGATACCGTCTACCGTACCCTCGCCCGCCCCTGATTCGACAACCTCACGGCGAGTCAAGGCTTGCCAGTCATGTCGCCTTAGCTGTTCACAATAAATGAATTGAGGCTTATTGGTTTTCCTGTTCCGTGAGCAATATTTATTAATTCTATGTAAACAAGAGAATAAGGGGAGTAGACTCTAAAATTAGGGGTTTAAACCG
>NZ_QFGB01000134.1:0-1678 GCF_004369245.1 Pelotomaculum sp. FP
TTATGGAATATATAAAAAATCAAGATATAGAGGAAAACCAAAAACCTGATAATTTTACACTTGGAGATTTTTAAGCTGCTTTAGCGGCTATTACAACCAACCTGCTTCAGCAGGTTGTGGTTGAGTTAAAATGTAGACAACCCGGCAAAGGCTCCAGTCATTACATTTACCACCACCCGGAACTTCCAGATTTACTTTCAATCCCTAAAGCCAGGCCCATCAAGGCTATATATGTTAAGCAAGCTATAGCGGCAATTGAAAGACTAAGAGAAAGAAGTGAGCATGAATGAAAAACTTAAATTACTATCTCAACCTGAACTATGAAATTAAAATGAGAAAACTTACTAATGAAGAAGGAGGCGGGTGGTTTGCTGAAATCCCTCTCCTTGCCGGATGTATGTCTGATGGAGATACCCCTGAAAAAGCCATTATAAACATAAATGATGCTAAAAAGTGCTGGATTGAGACCAGCTTGGAAATGGGGCGAGCTATACCCGAACCAACAGCTGATGACTTTTCGGGCCAATTAAGGGTTCGTATGCCCAAGTCCCTCCACCGGCCACTTGTCGAAAAAGCCAAAGAAGAAAACGTCAGCCTCAATCAATATATTAACTACCAGCTTGCTCGCGGGGTCGGACATCCGCTCAACGCTGTCAAAAGTAAAAATAATATAAGATCATAAAAAAACACGTTTCTTTATTATTTTAATATTAAAGAAGAAGGCATTCTTATGTTAAAGAAAAATAAGTATTTTGTCGTTGGGATTATCGTTGGGATTATTTTAATAATTAGTTTAGTGATAATAGCAGTAGCGACCAGTGGTACCAATAATAGCACCAGTAAATGGAAAAATTTTGGTTTGTCCTATCAGAAGGTTTATAACGATGTTGACAAGAACAAAGTCATTGCTAAGCTTGATGGAGAGGCAATAACAAAGCAAGAATTCGATGGAACAAAGGTATTTTTGACAGCGTTGTATGACAGGGAGCCATCTTCCCAGGAAGTAATGGAAAAAGTGCTTAATGAAAAAGTTATTTTGATTGAAGCTAAAAAGCGGAATTTATATCCTGATCGTGCCGAAACGTTAGAGTATATGACAAGAATAAGAAATGATAAAGAAGAAGCAATAAATGAAGGAATAGAAATAGATGAAGAATCAGCAAAAAGCTGGGAAGAAACCCTAGAAGGACAAGGACTGACAGAAGAAGAGTATTGGAAGAGTGAAGATACCATAAAAGGATATCAAGCTGCTTTAGCTACCGCCCGCGTCAGAAGTAAATTAGTTCAGGAATGGGGGTTTTCAGGAAAAGAGATGTCAACGCCGGCAGGCGCTGCTAAATTTGAGGAAAAATTAAATAACATGATAGATGAACAAAAAAATAAACTTAAGTTAGAATATATAGAACCAATTATTTCAAATTAGGTATTAAATATGGTTATGCAAAGTTAACTTCATAAGTCCTTTAAAATTCGTAATAATTATTCAGTTTACAGAAACGTAGCCGAAAGCCCACGGTTTTAATCGTGGTATGAAGGCGGCTCCCGATTTGCCCCCCCCTCGTTCTGTTGCAGTAGTATTAATTAAGTGATACAATATAATTATGGGACAAGAGTATAGAAGAACACAAACCACAGTATCTCTAATCAACTATCATTTTGTTTTCTGTCCACGGTATAG
>NZ_QFGB01000135.1:0-1659 GCF_004369245.1 Pelotomaculum sp. FP
TAGGGCTTGCTGAATAGCCAAAAATTCCAGTAATACCAAGGGATTGAGGGTACTTTTGTCGAATTATTATCCAAGGAAAACAAGCTAAAATATGCAAAAAGCTTGCACTTTGGAGGTCAAAAAATGTACCGACGTCCCACTGATCAGATGGTTATTGAAGACTTCATACTTCCTTTCGAAGGAAAACTTGATGCCAATAACCGCTGGGTGAAACTGGCCGAGATGATACCTTGGGAACANATCGAAAAGGACTATGCCGATCTTTTCCCGTCCANTACCGGTACANTAGCAAAGCCTTTGCGTACGGCNCTGGGTGCNTTGATNATNAAAGANCGATGCGGTTTCACCGANCGGGAAACAGTGGANCANATCACCGAAAACCCGTACCTCCAGTATTTTATCGGTCTAGAGAAATACCAGATAGAACCGCCCTTTGATCCTTCGTTGATGGTTCACTTCCGGAAACGATTGGATCAAGAGAGCATGAANAAGATCAATGATCTAATCTGCCAGAGCGAAAAACCGGAGGAGCCAAAGGATAAAGGTCCTGAAGATAAAGGGCCAAAAGGCGAANCNCCAAANGANGAAGCTCCGGGCAATCCCTCAGGCTCCGATACTTTTGAAGTATGGAAGCCNGANNAGAANAAGGGNAAGCTGCTGCTNGATGCTACCTGTGCCCCGGCAGACATCCGGTATCCCACGGATCTCTCCCTTCTTAATGAGGCCAGGGAGAAAACGGAAAAAANNATTGACACCCTGTACAATCAAGATCTCGGACTGGACAAAAAGCCCCGTACCTACCGCAAGCGGGCGAGAAAAGACTATCTGAAAATAGCCAAACANCGAAAACCACNNGCAAAGTCTATTNGAAAGGCTATCGGTAAACAGCTGGGATACCTTCGCAGAAACCTTAACACGATTGATTTTCTTCTAAGGTGTGATGGTCACGGCAATTTGAGTAACCGGCAGTCTAGCGAACTGGAAACCATTCGTACCCTCTACGCTCAGCAGCGAGAAATGTACCAGACCAAAACCCACCGGATCGATAATCGTATAGTAAGTATTTCCCAGCCCCATGTGCGTCCAATAGTAAGAGGCAAGGCCAGGGCAGAGACCGAGTTTGGGGCTAAAGTGGCCATCAGTATGGTGGATGGATACGCCTTCATCGATCATCTTAGCTGGGATTCCTTCAACGAAAGTCTTGACTTAAAACAAGCGGTTGAAAATTACAAGCAACGCTATGGTTACTATCCGGAAGCAGTCCTGGCAGACCAGTTATATCGTAACCGTGAGAACCTCTCTTTCTGCAGGGAACATGGCATCAGGCTGAGCGGGCCGCCACTGGGTCGTCGTCCACTCGATAGCAAACAAGCGAAGGAAATCACACGTCAGGATATGAGAGAGCGCAACGCTGTTGAAGGTGGCTTTGGCGTATGCAAGCGCAGATACGGCTTGGCCAGAATCATGGCACGCCTCAAAGAGACAGCAGAGAGCGTCATTGCACTGCAGTTCCTGGTTATGAACTTGGAACACCGGCTCCGGCTTCTTTTTTACCATTTTATATGCACCATCTTGGAGGCTTTTGAGAGCCAAAATTGCACTGTTTATATGGTTGTCTAAAATCAGTTTTTAAAATCAGAACCTATTCAGCAAGCCCTA
>NZ_QFGB01000136.1:0-1646 GCF_004369245.1 Pelotomaculum sp. FP
CAATGTCATTAAGATAAGGCCAAGGCCATACCCGCAGCACAAAAGAGCAGAGTATCAAAAGGTACCCTGCTTTTTTTCGTTAAAAAATTGGAGAAATTTCAGAAAAACACTTGACAAAACGTAAAAAATTTGGAACGAAGCCTTGAAATGAATACATATTTTGGAGGCTTCGCTGATGAATGAATATCCCAATTCCATAAAAGAAACGCTGGCATCTCTCATCAAGGAGATGTCAGCGTCACCGGCACTTTTCGTTAAGGACCCAGAGAGAGATTTTACCCGTAAGCGTAAGCTGCCCTTTGAAACTGTGATACAGCTTCTTTTATCCATGGGCGGAAACAGTATTTACAAAGAGCTTCTAGAGGCACAAGGCTATGGCATCAACACAGCGACGACAGCCGCCTTTGTCCAACAGCGAGACAAGATTCTGCCGTCTGCTTTAGAGTTCTTGCTTCACGAGTTTACTCAGTCATTTTCAGATATTAAGAAATACAAAGGATTCCGATTGCTTGCCGTTGACGGTTCCGACCTGCACATCGCAACTGACCCCGATAATCCTGATACATATTTTCAAAATCACCTGGGCGAAAAAGGTTATAGTCTGCTGCATCTAAACGCCATGTACGATCTGTGCAACAGGATCTATGTTGATACCTGCATCCAGCCTCGCCGATGCGAAAATGAAAACAAGGCGCTGACGGACATGGTAGACCGGTCCCGCATTAAGGACAACGTCATTCTCGTTGCCGACAGAGGCTTTGAAAGCTACAACGTTTTCGCTCATATCGAAAAAAAAGGTTGGAATTATGTGATTCGAGTGAAAGATGCCGGCAGCAACGGCATCCTCTCCGGCCTTCGTTTGCCCTCAGACGGGGAATTTGATATTACTGTTCAGCGTATTCTTACACGAAAACAGACAAAAGAGATTAAAGCACACCCTGAAATATACCGTTTCCTTCCCGGTAACGTGACTTTTGACTTCTTAGACCTGTATGCTAACAAATTCTATCCCATTTCTTTGCGGATCGTTCGCTTTAAAATTGCTGATGATTCTTACGAAACGGTCATTACAAACCTGAATCAGTCCGATTTCTCGCCGGGAGAGCTCAAAGAGCTCTACAAAAAGCGATGGGGCATAGAAACGTCGTTTCGAGAACTCAAATATGCCGTAGGCCTGACCCACTTCCATGCAAAAAAGGTGGAGTACATTGTACAGGAAATATTCGCAAGAATGATCATGTACAACTTCTCTGAAATGATTACCTCGCACGTAGTCATTCAATACAGAGACACCCGATACGCGTATCAGGTCAACTTTACCGTTGCCATACACATCTGCAAATATTTCTTTCGATGCCGTGACAATGTACTCCCACCCAATGTCGAAGCGCTGATTCAAAAGAATATTCTGCCTATTCGTCCAGGTCGTAAGGACATCCGCAAAATCCGTTACAAAACGGCAGTCAGCTTCATTTACAGAGTAGCATAAACCCTTACCTTTTCATAGCCTTTAAGCAGATTTCACGATCTGCTTCATTTGCATGCATTTTTCAGCTTCCCTAAGAGAAAAGAGCATCCTGATAAGCTCTTCTGCCCTCATGATGCTCTTTTGCCTTGCCGACTCTTTGCTTATCTTAATGACATTG
>NZ_QFGB01000137.1:0-1618 GCF_004369245.1 Pelotomaculum sp. FP
ACATGAGTTATGCAGTTATAGGTAAATAGCCCCAGTTCCATAGCCATAAAAATGGATGTGGAGGCCAGAAATTTTCGATGAACCTTGAAAACCGATCGCCAGTTGTGTCAAAATAGACTTGGATTTGTTGCTTGCAACAACAAATCCGATGACTGGCGTTGAATAAGTACCTGACCATTTCGCGGTGGGAGAGGGCTTCTTCGGCGCCTTCTTTATTGCATTCCCATCTTGCGTAGCACAATAGGGTTTCTGCGATAAAAAGCAGTTCCATATGAGCAAAATGCGAAGCTTCCGACCGCGAATGGCAGTTTGTGAGTCCCAGTTCCTGTTTGACCGTGCGGTAAAACACTTCTATCCGCCAGCGCTTGACATAAACCGCCGCAACTTCTTCCGGCGCATCATATCGGTTGCTGATTAGCAGGTAGGCGTCCCGGTAGGTGGCACTTTCATCTTCTTCTTGAATAATTCCATCCACAGTGACCGGCTCTTTTCGGTACGTGGATGCAACGGCTGCAATGGGGACATATCGCCATCGTCTCATGGGCTTCCCTTTCCGGTTTGTGGTGTTATAGGGAAGTTTGATGTGGATATCGGGAATGATGATGACGCCGCCTTTACCGAGGGTAGAGAGTTTTGTATAAACGGTACGTAGCAGTTCCTTCGGGTTGACCTTCTTGTATTGCTCCTTCCGGGATATCGGATCAAAGTATTTGCAATACAAAACGGTATTTTTCTTGGCCTTGGTCACCCAATCGAAGTTGTGCTCGACCAGCCAGTTCAAGAAATTCTTGCATAAGAACCAGCGATCCATAGCTACCCAGAGTCGTTCACCACAGGTACTGCGAAGATCCAGGAGGATTTTCCGTGCCAGTTCCAGCTTGGTTTGTTTGTCATTCTGGTGTTCAGTTTTACGCCAGAATCGCCAGAAGAGTGGGTATTCCAAGCCGTTTTTCAAAACGGCATAGGTAGAAATCAAGTTCATACACCAGATATGATTCCGGCTAGAACTATCAAACAGCCAGCACAAGAAGGGAAGTTTTTTCCCAAATGGGTGGGCTACTTTGGTGTCATCCAAAGCAATTACATCCCCTTGGGATAACCGGGATTCCGGGTGTTCCTGAAGCCTTTTGATACGGCCAACCGCAAACTGAAGCCACTCAAATGATTTCGAGAAAAACCGGCTGAAAGCAGACTGACTAATGGATTCTCCTTTCAGTAAGACCTTCAGAATAGGAGAATCCAAGGTGAAATCTGCATACTGGTTTACCGAAGGCTTTTGAGCAATCAAGCCACAAATATATGCAAAGGCCATCAACCAGCTGGAAACACCGGAATGCTTAACAATTCCCTTCTGCAAAAAGAGTAGTGAGAGATCAAACTTCTCCCAAAGACTCTTTAGGAGTGGGATACCGCCACCAGGACCATGTTGTTTGTTTTCAAAGATCGGCTTTTGTAGATTCATTTTTTCGTATCACCCGTATCTACAATGTAATGGCATAAAATACCATCCATTTCGATTATTGGGCGATTTTGAAAATGTCAAGGGCTTTTGAGTATTTTTTGAGCATTTTTTAAAAATGTTTTTTGGTACTAATTTACTGAAAGTGCATAACTACTG
>NZ_QFGB01000138.1:0-1554 GCF_004369245.1 Pelotomaculum sp. FP
CGCCTACGGCAGCGCCATCAGAGGAACGAAAATGGGGTTTATCGAATTAATCCTTTAGCGGCTGGCGAAGCGAGGTTGATTTATCATTGGTGCCTTGAGCCCGTAGTAGTAGACAGACCTCAGCGACCTGGTGCACCACAGATTGTTGCTCCCGCAGGGAAGCACGCATGGCAGAATGCCTCATTTTAGGTCACTGCACCAGCCCAATAACAAACCGCTAAAGGAGTGCAATACAAATGGAGATCCTCTATGCAAACTGCTGTGGGCTGGATGTTCATAAGAAGACCATTACAGCTTGCATCATCACCCCTAAAGGAAAGGAGCTAAGAACATTTGGTACTTTCACAGCTGATCTGCTTGATTTAGCTGATTGGATCAAGGCTAAAGATTGTACCCATGTGGCTATGGAATCTACCGGCGTCTACTGGAAGCCAATCTACAACATCTTAGAGCAATACGACCTGAAGGAGATCCTGGTGGTAAACGCTCAACACATCAAGACTGTTCCCGGGCGCAAGACCGACGTTAAGGATGCCGATTGGAGCGCCAATCTGCTCCGTCACGGTCTCCTTAGAGGCAGTTTCATTCAGAACCGTGAACAAAGAGAATTGAAAGAACTGGTCGGCTACCGCAAGAGCCTGGTTGACGAACGCGCACGGGAAGTGAACCGGATTCAAAAGGTGCTTGAAGGCGCCGGCATCAAATTAGCCTCCGTAGCTACTGACATCACAGGAGTTTCCGGACGCGCTATACTTGATGCCATCGTTTCCGGCATCGATGACCCTAAATTCCTGGCATCGCTGTCCAAAGGAAGGCTAAAGAATAAACGTGAGCAATTAGAACAGGCCCTCCATGGACTAGTGGGTAGACACCAGCGGATGCTGCTTTCCACACAATTGCAGCACATTGACTTTCTCGATCGGGAGATAGCCAAACTTGACCAGGAAGTTGAGGGGCAGATGCGCCCTTTTGAGCAGGAGATCGCGCTTCTTGATGGCATCACCGGTATCGGGGTAAGAAGCGCCCAGGTCGTCCTGGCCTGCATTGGCCGTGATATGTCCCGCTTCCCCACTAAGTCACATATCTCCTCGTGGGCGGGGCTTTCTCCGGGGAACAACGAGAGTGCCGGCAAGCGCAGGAAAGCCAAAACCACCAAGGGGAATCCGCTCTTGCGCACCACGATGATCCAGGCTGCCAAATCAGCTTCGCATACCAAGAATACTTATCTTTCTGCTCAGTACCATCGGATAGCTGCCCGGCGTGGTAAAAACAAAGCCGCCGTTGCTGTTGCCCACACCATACTGGTTATCATCTATTGTATGTTGAAGAATCACACTCCTTACCAGGATATGGGCGCCGATTACTTTGCAAAAGTTAATTCCAAGGCCATTGCCAAGCGTGCTATTAAACAGCTTGAAATGTTGGGTTATCAAGTCAAGATCGAAGCTGCTTAAGGTTTTTGTAGGGTAACTTTGCTTCAAATAGCTTTACTGTTTAACCCCTTTTAAGAGGCCTAGTTAATTATTGCCTTTTGGGAACTTGTAATTTTCATAG
>NZ_QFGB01000139.1:0-1531 GCF_004369245.1 Pelotomaculum sp. FP
GGGGCTTATAACGCCTTGGGTAATCAAAAGTTTGGCAGCCTGCCTCAAAGCTTTCTCCTTTTGCTTATTGCGAAGCTCTATCGGTATATCGACCTGAAAAAGGTCGCAGGGATTAAACACTTCGCCGGTTTGGAGCATGTGATAAACGGCAGTGAGCATCATTCTGGCAATGGCGATAATGGCCCGTTTCTTGCCTCTGCGTTTGGCAATCCGCTCATACTTGATGCGATAGTAAGAGGAAGTCTTGGATTTCACGGCGGCATGGGCCGCTTGCACAAGAGCGGGTTTGAGGTAAACTCCGGCTCTAGTGATGCGAACAGACTTCTTTTTACCGGCGGATTGGTTGTTGCCGGGCGCTAATCCCGCCCAACAGCACAAGCGCTTCGAGGACGAGAACTGAGACATATCAGTGCCGATCTCGGAGAGGATCGTGATGGCAGTGTTGCGATCCACTCCGGGAATGGTACACAGCAGGGTAATGGCGCTTTCAAAGGGTTCAACCAAACCGGTGATGGTTTGATCGAGGTCGGCAATGAGTTGCTCCACAAAATCCAAATGTCTACGGACGAAGCGGATGCGTTCTTTTTGTTCCCCGGTCATTTGGAAGCCTTCAATGGATTCGATGACTTCGTCGGCTTTCTTTTTTAAGGAGCGTTGCAGGAGTGAAATGCAATACTTTGGGTCGAAGGAATCCGCGTTTACAAGGTAGTTCGTGATGGATGAGGCAGATTTACCAAACATGTCGGAAACGACAGCATCAAGGGCTACATTGCAAACGGTAAAAGCGTTTTGGAAGCGATTCTTCTCGCTGGACTTGCAGGAAACGAGCTTAAAACGATACCGTGTGTACTCCCGCAGGATGCGAACATCCTTGGAAGGAATGAAGCTGCCGGGTACAAGACCGAGACGAAACAGGTCGCCAATCCACTTGGAATCCTTGACATCATCCTTGTTGCCCTTAACAGCGGCAACCCACTTGGGGTTGGCGACGGTAACGTGGATGCTGTCTTCCAGCAAATTGTAGACGGGGATATAGTACTTCCCAGTGCTCTCCATGCAAACGTCAAAGCAGTTGTTATCGATCAGCCATTGCTTGAACGCCAGAATGGAATTGTTGAAGGTGGAAAAGCGCTTTTTCTTGTAACTGGGAACGATGCCCTGAGTTGTGATGAGCGTGGCGACGAGAAATGTCTTGTGTACATCGATGCCACAGCAGATGGGGTAAACGACTTTCAAATTTCTCCCTCCTTGTGTTGAAATCGTGAGGGAGCAGACAGTGACTGGACCGCCACACATTTAACGCTGAGCTAAAACAATGATTAGCGTGCGGCCTCGCGGCACCACTTATTTGTGCTTGAAAGGCGATCCTTACACTGGTTTACATACTGATTTAAGCTAAGAGGCAGTCTGCAACTCACCTCACCGTGCTTTGTAGTGTGCCTTTCCCTCAAGGCTATTGTACCCAAAGGATGGTTACTGCACATCCCGGTTTTCATTCCTATTTGTGTCGCCCGCAGTAGGCGGAGAAATG
>NZ_QFGB01000140.1:0-1521 GCF_004369245.1 Pelotomaculum sp. FP
CATCCGTGATCGGTTTACCATAATATGTAATTAACAAGTCATAATAATTATATGGTTATACTAACCAATAGTGGAAACTGAGGTTTACTTCGGTTCATATGTTGTCCAGGGATCAATTAACCGTTCCCTGCTAACATTCGGATCAATCACTTCTGCCATATAGAATTCTAAAAGCCCGAATGCATCAGGATCTCTGCCGGCTTCGACTAAGACACTTTCCAAGGTTCTATATGCACCTACTGCAAAAACATTAGACCAACGGAGTGTTGTCATCCGTTTCACCTTTTCTGGATAGGCCAATTGAATGACTGATAAGACTTTTCTGCTCACGATTAAGGTCAGGATTGCCGTTAGGATAAGAGCTTCCATTATTTCCGGCTTGGCACTGCTTATTTGGTCCAAAGCATAGCTGCTTTTTAGCTCTTTAAACAATAGTTCGATTGTCCAGCGTGCCCGGTACATCAGAGCGATATCTTCGGCAGATATTCTATCTGCCGGAATATTGGTCAGATACAAGTTGTATTCCTTGGTTTCCTGATTCATCAAACCAACCAGGCGGTATGTTTCTGCTTTTAGTGAGGTTTTTTGATTTGCGGCTGAGACACGAAAAGCTACTTCTACCTCAGCGTCAACAACCTGCCTTTTCAAACTTTCCAACAGGAACCGGACTCTTTTACCGTCCAGGTCAATGGAATAGCCACGGCACTTACGCAGGGTTGACACAATCAGAGGATTACTGTTTCCTTTCAAACGGCTTACGAAGTAACCACCGTGTTCTTGAATCTGACTAAAGAGATTGTATTTAAAGAACCCCAAGTCCATCAGCAAAATTTTATCTTTGACCCAGTCGCCGATTTTTAAGGTTTTAACCTCTGGTGTCCGCTCAGAATATAGCGCTACATGCCTTGGACCTGCCACTAGGGCACTGGCGACCATATGAATTTTAACCGCCGCCTTGGTGTGGTTTGTACGACAGGCCGGCCACTGTTTTGCAAGTTTTTCATGCAACCTTAAAATTGTGCCGTCAGCAGCTACCAAGTCAGAGAAGCCTTTTAGCTTTTCAGATAGTACACGGGTTGGCTCAGCTATCTGTTGTGAGAGGGCATGAGCTACAGAAGCTTTTAGTAAAGCCACCAGACCGGGTGTGAAACGGTCATAAAAAGCAGATGGCACAATGGACTTAGCAGATGCCGTTTCATAAGCCCGCCGCAACTTGGCCAGTGATTGTTGCATACTCATGCCAAATCCAAGAATTAGGGTCCAGAAGAAAATAACAGGGTCAATTTTACGGTTTCTTATGATAAATCCAGATTTTTGGGATGTTTCGGTTATCCATTCCGATGAGAAGAGTGTATTTAGTGCTTTTTCCACTACTTTTGGATCATTTTTTCTGACAGTCATCAGGGCGACCTCCTGGAAATTATTTATACTTGAATATTCCCTGATTCTGTCGACTTGAGGGTTTTCCCTTCTTTATTATTATCTATGAGTTACCTAATTCTGGTTAACCGAACACCTATG
>NZ_QFGB01000141.1:0-1465 GCF_004369245.1 Pelotomaculum sp. FP
AAAAAATTTTGACCACTACTAAGAAATAAAAAAATTACTCACTTTTTTAAAATACAAAAAAGCTTGAACACCTTGCAAACACAGGGCTTTCAAGCTTTTTATATTTTTTAACTGTCAAAGATGAGATTATATACGCTGACGAGGTAGAAGAAAAGGCTTTTTTATACGGTATCGACTACAGCATTAAAAACCAAAAACCAACCGTTATGCAAAGTGTTCCAACCCCAAAGATAGTTATAGACTATATTCAAAAAATAAAGGAGAGTTAATAATGAGTAAAGTTACTTACTATAACAATTTACATCTTTTTGACATAAATAAAGAAACAGAAGCTATTATATCAGTATTTTACCTTGAACGCTATTCATGGGAACCAGAAGATAAAAAACCTAGAGTTAATATTAACTGGAGAGACAAACAAGAAAATAGCTCACAGAATGTACTAATAACCCTATCTACTGAATCAGCCAAAGACTTAATTAAAAAGTTATCTGAAACTATAAAAAAGAATGAATTATAAAAAACCAAAGGCCAGCCGGGAGCCTTAAATCCCGGCAGAAAGGATGGTTATAAATGAAAACAGGAGAATACGTAAATACACCTAGATTTTTAAAAGTCTACATTGAAGAAGTTTTTGAGACTATTAAAGAACTGTATGCGGCTGGATACTATGAACCTACACATTACGAAGGAGATTATGCTATACAAGGAAAACACATAGGAATCAACAGAATGACTTTTGCAGCCGCTAAAAAATAAACCAAAGGCCAGCCGGGAGCCTTAAATCCCGGCAGAAAGGATATAAAATGAAAATTGAACTAAAAAAAGAAACAAAAGAAGCACTAAAAACTATTGCCATACACTACAAAACAACCCCAAAAGAAATAATACAAGCATTTTTAATGGACCTTACAGAAACACCTGGTTCAGGTTCAGACGAAAGAGATAAAGCATATTACTGGTTCCAAAGACATCTTATAGACTCAGAATTCTACTATTAAAACTAAAGGCAAGCCGGGAGCCTTAAATCCCGGCAGAAATCAATTACAAAGGAGATAATCGAATGAAAAAATATTACGGCTATTGCTTTTCAAAAGATGGTTCCTACAACCCACCAGTTACCTTGAATAGTCCAAAAGAAGTCTACAAATACCTTTCAATACACGGACACACAGGAAAATTTAATAGGGTAATTGCCACCGACACAGAAGATTGCATTATTGCCGAAATAATAGACGGTAAATTTACCTATCCACCACAATGGGCAGAAAGATTTAACTAATGTAACTCAAAAAAACAACTGCAGCCCGGGCACCAGGCCTGAAAATGAATTACAAAGCGGTTTAAACCCCTAATTTTAGAGTCTACTCCCCTTATTCTCTTGTTTACATAGAATTAATAAATATTGCTCACGGAACAGGAAAACCAATAAGCCTCAATTCATTTATTGTGAACAGCTAAGGCG
>NZ_QFGB01000142.1:0-1461 GCF_004369245.1 Pelotomaculum sp. FP
GGACCACCCTCTCAGACCCAGATATTGTAATTTTCTGGGCTTAGTTTGTTATATTCTTTTGTCTCGCATAATGAAATATTTTTTCCAATTCTTTTTTAAAGTGGGCTTGACATTTTACCGCTGGGCTCTCTTTCCCCCTGATTTGCTGCTATTCTTTCACCAACCCGGCACAATCAAACAGAAATGGTCAATTGCAGGAGGCAGGTTTTATAATATATTTTTTAGAGTTCATAAAAAAGATATCAATTTATTATCTTATTCTTGTAACAGCTGAAGTATTCCTGGTGGAAGGTTGGAAAATATAAATTCTGGCACAAAAAGTTTATCTGGTGATGAACTGGTTGAAATTATGCCGGGTATCAATACGGACGATCTTGTGTGCTTCCTTCAATGACAGGGATGAATGAAATCTTTATCAATAAATTATGATATGCAGACGGGAATTGTTTGTAGATTTATTGTGTCAACATCCTGACATCTGTCAGTTAATTAGAATGCGTAAAATTAAACCGTTTTCTTTTTCCTAACAGAGAATGTTACTAATTCCTTTAAACAATAAGAAACCTTCAAGTGTCAGTTATCTGACACTTGAAGGTTTCTTATGACAAAATTCGCAAGTCATAAATTTACTTTATGACGTCGTTAAGCCGTATTCAGGTTTGATTAAACGTAAAAGTGGTGTAATTGTTTGTGATGTTTGGCACAAAGTTTGCACTAATAATATTAAAGAAATGCCGGCTTTGTCAAGTTTACTGAAAAACTATAGTAATCTCTTTTGATATAATAAGCATAATAGGCGGCAGTTAGCCAAAATTATTTAATTGAATGTTTTCACAAGAGGAATCATAGCCGCAAATGCTCAAGTATTTCAACAAGCGGCCGGAATATATTCAAGCGAAGCGCTAGGCATCCCTCTGCTTACTGAACCGGAGTACCGGGATATGCGACAAGTGAGGAAGGGTGTTATATGATGAAAGCAGATGAGGCCACTAAAAAAATTGCTGCAGAAAACTTGATTCAGATACGGATGGGGATATCTTTTGAGAAAATCCTGGAAAATGTTAACGAGGCTATCTGCGTAGTAGACGAACATGGCGTCGTTACTTATTGGAATAACCGCTCAGAGAAGCTTTACGGCGTTGACCGTATGGAGATTGTCGGCGCCGATGTTGCACAATTTTTCCCCAACGCCTTGTGTCTGGAAGTTTTGCGTAATGGCAATCCCGTTGAATATGTCGAACACCGGCCCCGGGAAGGAAATATGGTTATAATAAGTTCTATCCCGATTTGCGATGGCGACCATGTCATCGGGGTAGTTTCTATTGACCAGGATATTACGGAAATCCAACGAATGAGTTTTGAACTGCAGGAAGCCAAAAACCGGATAAAATATTTGGAGCGTGCCGAAGAGGTCATAAAACAAATTCATGGCAATTACGGTTTTGAGAGGATTGTATATAA
>NZ_QFGB01000143.1:0-1460 GCF_004369245.1 Pelotomaculum sp. FP
GAACACATGTTTGGGTGAGGAAAGGAGCAATCCGCATTAAGATGGGTCCGCGTCCCATTAGCTAGTTGGAGGTGTAAGAGACCCCCAAGGCGACGATGGGTAGCCGGCCTGAGAGGGTGGACGGCCACACTGGAACTGAGACACGGTCCAGACTCCTACGGGAGGCAGCAGTGGGGAATCTTCCGCAATGGGCGAAAGCCTGACGGAGCAACGCCGCGTGAATGAAGAAGGCCTTCGGGTTGTAAAATTCTGTCTTCAGGGAAGAAGAAAGTGACGGTACCTGAGGAGGAAGCCCCGGCTAACTACGTGCCAGCAGCCGCGGTAAAACGTAGGGGGCGAGCGTTGTCCGGAATTACTGGGCGTAAAGGGCGCGTAGGCGGTTTACTAAGTCTTATGGTGAAAACTATCGGCTCAACCGGTAGCGTGCCTGAGAAACTGGTAGACTTGAGGGCAGGAGAGGGGAGTGGAATTCCCAGTGTAGCGGTGAAATGCGTAGATATTGGGAGGAACACCAGTGGCGAAGGCGGCTCTCTGGCCTGTTACTGACGCTGAGGCGCGAAAGCGTGGGGAGCGAACGGGATTAGATACCCCGGTAGTCCACGCCGTAAACGATGGGTGCTAGGTGTAGGAGGTATCGACCCCTTCTGTGCCGTAGTTAACACAATAAGCACCCCGCCTGGGGAGTACGGCCGCAAGGTTGAAACTCAAAGGAATTGACGGGGGCCCGCACAAGCGGTGGAGCATGTGGTTTAATTCGACGCAACGCGAAGAACCTTACCAGGGTTTGACATCCTCTGACAGCCTATGAAAGTAGGTTTTCTATCTTCGGATGGACAGGGAGACAGGTGGTGCATGGTTGTCGTCAGCTCGTGTCGTGAGATGTTGGGTTAAGTCCCGCAACGAGCGCAACCCCTACGTTTAGTTGCTAACGCGTGAAGGCGAGCACTCTAGAGGAACTGCCGTTGACAAAACGGAGGAAGGTGGGGATGACGTCAAATCATCATGCCCCTTATGTCCTGGGCTACACACGTGCTACAATGGCCGGTACAAAGGGAAGCGAAGTCGCGAGGCGGAGCAAATCCCAAAAAGCCGGTCTCAGTTCGGATTGCAGGCTGCAATTCGCCTGCATGAAGTCGGAATCGCTAGTAATCGCAGGTCAGCATACTGCGGTGAATACGTTCCCGGGCCTTGTACACACCGCCCGTCACACCACGAAAGCTGACAACACCCGAAGCCGGTGACTTAACCTTTATAGGAGAGAGCCGTCGAAGGTGGGGTTGGTGATTGGGGTGAAGTCGTAACAAGGTAGCCGTATCGGAAGGTGCGGCTGGATCACCTCCTTTCTAAGGAGAACATGTCAGACGTCAGAAGTCAGACGTCGGACGTCAGGATAGAAGGAATTCGCATACGCGAATTCCAACCTAAGACTGACGACCGCTGCCCGACGACCGACGACTGAT
>NZ_QFGB01000144.1:0-1394 GCF_004369245.1 Pelotomaculum sp. FP
CCGTGGCTTCGGTGACAGGCTTAGCCCCGTTACATTTTCGGCGCAGAGCCACTTGACCAGTGAGCTATTACGCACTCTTTAAATGGTGGCTGCTTCTAAGCCAACATCCTGGTTGTCCGGGCAACTCCACATCCTTTTCCACTTAGCCTGTCTTTGGGACCTTAGCCGGCGGTCTGGGCTGTTTCCCTCTTGACTACGAATCTTAGCACCCGCAGTCTGACTCCTAGGGTCATAATATCCGGCATTCGGAGTTTGATTGGGTTCGGTAATCGGTGAAGACCCCTAGCCCAGTCAGTGCTCTACCTCCGGTATTCATCCCTAAGGCTAGCCCTAAAGCTATTTCGGGGAGAACCAGCTATTTCCGGGTTCGATTGGCATTTCACCCCTACCCACACCTCATCCGCCGCCTTTTCAACGACGGTCGGTTCGAGCCTCCACTTTATTTTACTAAAGCTTCACTCTGGACATGGGTAGATCACCCGGTTTCGGGTCTACTCCAACGGACTTATTCGCCCTATTAAGACTCGCTTTCGCTGCGGCTCCGCGTCTCTTTCGCTTAACCTTGCCCGCTGGACGTAACTCGCCGGTCCGTTCTACAAAAAGTACGCCATCACACCTCGGTCGTCGGTCGTCAGGCAGCAGTCGTCAGGTTTTCCTGCTTTCCTTTGGAGTCTTTGACCCCATAAAATTGCTTTCACCCTGACGTCTGACGTCTGATGACCGACGACTGAATGGTGCTCTGACTGTTTGTAAGCATACGGTTTCAGGTGCTCTTTCACTCCCCTCCCGGGGTGCTTTTCACCTTTCCCTCACGGTACTTGTTCTCTATCGGTCGCACCGGGTATTTAGCCTTGGGAGGTGGTCCTCCCGGATTCCCACAGGGTTCCCCGTGTCCCGTGGTACTTGGGATACTCTCGTAGTACCTCGACTTTTCGCCTACAGGGGTTTTACCTCCTATGCCGGGCCTTTCCAGGCCGCTTCGGCTAAATCTACTACACTATCTGATGAGAGTCCCGCAACCCCAGTCGTGCATGCACTACTGGTTTAGGCTCGCCCCGCTTCGCTCGCCGCTACTAGGGGGTTCGATCTTTCTTTCTTTTCCTCCGGCTACTAAGATGTTTCAGTTCGCCGGGTGCCCTCCGTTAACCTATGGATTCAGCTAACGGTGACGGGGGTTTGCCCCCGCCGGGTTGCCCCATTCGGATATCTACGGATCTATGCCTGTTTGCGGCTCCCCGTAGCTTTTCGCAGCTTGCCACGTCCTTCTTCGGCCCTGTGCGCCTAGGCATCCACCGTATGCCCTTTGTAGCTTGACCTAATTTCGCGCGCTACTTAGAACATCTTCTATGCTCTAGTTACTCTTGTTCTCCTATGCTGTGCAGTTTTCAAAGAAC
>NZ_QFGB01000145.1:0-1348 GCF_004369245.1 Pelotomaculum sp. FP
ATTCGAGACGCCAAGAGTGTTTTTGTGAAATATAAGAAGGCAGTCCGGGCTAACGCCAGACTAAAACCCGATGAGCAAAGAGAAGTCAAGCTCCCTGTTCTCAAAAAGCCTGTGGCTATTTGGAACAATCAAAACTATTCTTTGAAAGAAGATGTGCTCTCGTTTCCTGTGTTAGTCGAAGAAAAATCAAAACGCATGGAGATGAAAGCTATCTTAACCGGCTACCAGAAAAATCTATTGAATAACAAACCAGGCAGCCTGCGCATCACTCAAAAGTCCGGCAAGTACATAGCACAAATTGCCGTACAGGTGGCAGAAAATACGGCCGCNGGCAGTCAAATTATGGGGGTNGANTTGGGCCTGAAANNTCCCGCTGTCGCTGTCCTGGAGGANGGCAAAACGANATTCTTTGGCAATGGCAGACAAAACAAGTTTATNAAACGCAANCACCGGTCAGTACGCCGTAAACTTGGCAAATTNAAGAAACTCAAGGCGATCAAGAAACTGCATGATAAAGAGCAGCGCTGGATGACAGATCAAGACCATAAAATAAGCCGGCAGATAGTNCGTTTTGCTCAAGAAAACAATGTANCGACGATCCGCTTGGAACAACTTTCCGGCATACGCCNGACGGCAAGAACAAGCCGTAAAAACGAAAAGAATTTGCATACCTGGAGCTTTTATCGATTAGCTAAATATGTGGAGTACAAAGCAGTTTTGGCTGGAATTAAGGTTGAGTACGTTAACCCAAAACANACCAGCCAGAAATGCCCTGNATGTGGAGAACTCAATAAAGCTATTGATAGAAAATACANATGCGGTTGNGGATATAAAACACATCGCGACAGGTTAGGCGCGATTAATATCATTTCTGCAACTGTGGCAGATGGTAACAGTCTGTCAGCCTAGTCTGCTATATGCACTGGACTAGGACGGGCTGATGGCACAGCCTGAACTTGGGGTCATACTCCGATAGCAGAAATGCACTTCGGTTTAATCACCCAAGAATTCCATGGCTTCAGCCGTGCGGAGTGTCAATTTGCATTATCAAACTTTTTAGTGGTTTTATTTGGTTTGCTTTTGTTTTGGAAGAAACAGGGTTATACCGGTTGACCAGGCTGATAAGATTCACTCAGCCTGGTCTTTTTTGAAGGAGAAATAGCATGCGTCCTTTATTTTTTAATCAACGACTTCAGCATGGTCTTCGCGCCGGAGGCGGCCATGCTGAAAAACCCCTTGTTGGCAGCCAGGACCTTATCCAGGGCCTGCAGCAGGGTGTCAAGCTGTTCGCGGGTGACACCCAGAGGCGGCTCCAGGCGGATTACGTTGGGATTGTTCAGGGTATAGG
>NZ_QFGB01000146.1:0-1317 GCF_004369245.1 Pelotomaculum sp. FP
GGGGTTCGGGGGCAGCGCCCCCGATCACGAAACCATTTTACCTTGCAGCCGGTCCTCAAAAAATATCATCAGTTGCCCAATTATAATGCCCCAATCGCGAATTGGCATACTCCATTTTTTGGAGATTTCCTGTATCGAAAGATAGACCGATTTTTTGACCGCGTCGTCAGTCGGGTAAATCGTTTTGGTCTTGGTAAATTTGCGCAGCATCCGATGGAATCCCTCCACCGCGTTGGTGGTGTAAATCAGTGTCCGTACTTCCTGCGGATACTTGAAATAGGTGGACAGTTCCGCCCAGTTTGTGTCCCAAGACTTCAAAATCTGCGGATATTTCCTGTTCCACTTTTCACGAAATTCCTCCATCCGATACTCTGCATCCTCTAGTGTCGGCGCACCGTAAACCAGCTTCAAATCAGCCATGACCAGCTTGATGTCTTTGTATGGTATATACTTTGTGGAATTGCGAATTTGATGAATCACGCAAAGCTGCTGCTCTGTCTTGGGAAAAACCGTCTCGATGGCGGTCGAAAATCCGGAAAGGTTATCCCGGCAGGCAATCAAAATGTCCTGGACGCCGCGATTTTTTAATTCGTTGCATATAGTCGTCCAAAAGCTGGCGCTTTCGTTTTCTGACATCCACATGCCCAATATTTCCTTGCGACCGTCTATGTTGATCCCTAAAACGGAGTACAGGCATTTATTGATAACCCGGCTGTCCTTGCGCACTTTGAACATGATCCCATCGAGAAAAACGATAGGATAGACCGGATCCAGCGGCCTTGACTGCCACTCGACAACAGCGGGCATAATTTTGTCCGTAATGCGGCTGATCAGGCTGGCCGAAGCCTCCACTCCGTATATGTCGCGCAGGTGATCCTCAATGTCGCGGGTGGACATTCCTTTGGCATACATGGCCAGAACCCGCGCCTCAATGTCGTCGGTTCGCGTCTGTCGCTTTTCGATAATTTGCGGCTCGAATGTACCTTTCCGGTCGCGCGGGACGCTGATTTCACTCTCGCCCCATTCGCTTTTAACAGTCTTCTTGCCGTAACCGTTGCGGCTATTGCCGCTGTTATTGCCCAATACGCTGTTTTTCTCGTAGCCCAGGTGCTCATCCATTTCGGCCTCAAGCATTTTTTCCAGCGCACCGCCAAACAGACTCTTGAGCTTCGCCGATAAATCAGCGGGTGTCGCACACTCTTCGCTAATCAGAGCTGCAAGCTGCATTTCCTTTTCGTTTAACTGTGTCATGGTCATTTCTCCTTTTTGTTTTATATTGGAGATTATTCCCATTTACACAGTTGAAAATACAGCCTC
>NZ_QFGB01000147.1:0-1287 GCF_004369245.1 Pelotomaculum sp. FP
CGCCTTAGCTGTTCACAATAAATGAATTGAGGCTTATTGGTTTTCCTGTTCCGTGAGCAATATTTATTAATTCTATGTAAACAAGAGAATAAGGGGAGTAGACTCTAAAATTAGGGGTTTAAACCGCTTGCACCTCATTCACTAAACGTCCACTTGCCTTATCACCCTGCAACGTCATAAAAGTACCACTTCCTCTGGCCACTAGTTTCTCTTTGTCATCAATAATATCGAATTCAACCAGGCCAATCGTCTTGCCTTTTTGAACTATCCTTCCGGTAGCCAGAAGTTTACCCTCCCATACCGGTCTCAAATAATTGATTTTCAATTCCAGGGTAACAAAGGACTCATCTAGTTCCAGTGCGCTTGCATAAGCCAATCCCATAGCAGAATCGCCAATAACACACAGAATACCACCATGCAAAGTTCCTGTTGGATTGGCATGGCTCTTTGTAGCCTCAAATTCAATAGTGCCTTTGCCCTCCTCGACATCGGTAACTCTGAAACCAACGAGTTGAGCAACAGGCGGCGCTGCAACTTCACCACTGACATATTTTTGGAGATAATCTAACATTTTTGCCATAGTCACAACCCTTTCAATAATTATAGTTCTTTCTCCTAATAATATATGTATATACACATATTTGGGCATAATTAAATCATAATCTTCTCAATACAGAGGATCACTTTTTCCTAGCAATCCTTGACAGATTCTTTAGGTCTCCCATGAATGTTTTTAGCCTTTCTTCTCCTAGTTCCCCTGCCAACCTTTCCTGTACACTCTCCCACAATGGTAGAGCCTCTTGCAATACGAGGGCCCCCTTTTCCGTTAGTGTTATTCTTTGCAGACGCCGGTCTTCTCCCTCTTCTATCTTTACTAGCCCCCTTTTCTCCAGAATTTTGGCGTTTCGACTCACGGTTGAACGTTCCATACCCAGGGGTCGGGCAAGTTTCCCAATTGTTGTATCCTCTTGACCGGCAACCGCCATCAGCAAGGAAAACTGGGTTCCCTTGAGCTTAGCCGGCTTTAGAGCCTGGTCATAGATTTGGCTTAAAAGGCGGGTCGCCTTTCGTAGATTGAAACCCACGCATGCTATGCCTGAATTTTTGGATATTTCCTTTAAGTTTTCCTTAACTGAATGGTCGTGTTCCATGTAAACCTCCATTTCTCCGCCTACTGCGGGCGACACAAATAGGAATGAAAACCGGGATGTGCAGTAACCATCCTTTGGGTACAATAGCCTTGAGGGAAAGGCACACTACAAAGCACGGTGAGGTGAGTTGCAGACT
>NZ_QFGB01000148.1:0-1249 GCF_004369245.1 Pelotomaculum sp. FP
GCATGCCTGGCGGCTATACCGCCGGATTTTACAGGAAGGGTTATTATTTTGAGAGCGGCACTCTTGCCTTTGAAGCCTCGGCATCGGTATTCAAGGCAATGAAGGACATCGGAGTGTTTGATAAGATCGACTTTGTAAAACTGAGGATACGGTTCGTTTCAGAGGCTTTCGACGGAACTCCTGAGAATTACGATGATTATAAAAAAATGATTTACTCTGGTTTCCCATCTGAAAAAGAAAAGTTGGACACGGTTTTTTCGGAGCTGGACAAAATAGCCGGCCTGATGGGGAACGTGGATGAACCGATGCCCTTTCTTTACAGCGGGCTTAAAATGTTCAAATCAATGCTTCCCTACATCCTGAGCGGCCCAAAGCAGATGAAATTATCAAAGCAGTATGGCAACATGACCTCATCAGAGTTTGCCGCCAGGTATTTCGAAAAAGACTCAAAGCTGTTCAAGCTGTTCAGCGGATTCGGCTATCCTGATATGCCGGCCATGTTTGTAGGGACCGGTTTATCGGGGATGTTTACCGACTATTGGACTGTGAAAGGCGGTATGCAATCATGGGCTGACGTTCTCGCCGAAAACTTCAGAAAACTGGGCGGGGATTTGAAGCTGAGCTCCTACGTCGACAAGATCATCACCAAAAACGGGGCCGCAGTCGGTGTCTCATGCCAAAATACCGTTTATGAAGCAGATTACGTTATTTCCGCCGGGGATTATAAGAAAACCTTTTTTAAACTTTTAGACGACCTGAGCCTTATTCCGCAGGCGCTCCAGGGTAATATTGAGAGCGCTGCCGTTTCGGAGGGCTTCTGCACGGTATATCTGGGGCTCAATATGTCCAACCAGGAACTTGGCCAATATATGAAGGTTCCTCATGTATTTACCTATGACGATAAACCAGGGTACGACATTTACAATTCCGAAGACCCAGAGTTTTTCAACAAGACATCTGTTTCGCTCTATTCGCCGTCAATGGTAAACCCCAAACATGCTCCTGAAGGGAAATCTTCATTGATGCTTCAGACCATGGCGCCATACCATTGGATGAACAACTGGGGCGGCGGGGATAAAGAGGTATATAGGCAATTGAAGGAAAAAGCAATGGATGCAATGATAGACAGCGCATCCAGGCTGATTCCCGGCTTGAAGAAAGGTATCGAATATAAAGACGCCGCAACTCCGCTGACTTATGAAAGATTCACCCATAATACAGATGGAGCGAGCTCCGCATGGAGTTGGAA
>NZ_QFGB01000149.1:0-1129 GCF_004369245.1 Pelotomaculum sp. FP
TATTGAGATTCATAAGGAACACAACGGGTTACATGTGGTTTTGCAGGCAACAGCTATGGGCAAGGACTGGAATGTCGTTATTACAGGTGGGGAAATTCCCCACCTGGGCTCCATAGCTTTGGGTATTCCGCGCCCGAGCCTGCAAAATTCCGCGCGTATAAGCGCCACGGTTTCTGTATTGACCTTGACCGGGCATAAGGAAGATGAGATTGTCCGTCCGGCGGCTTATTTTCTGGCAAGCAGACTCAATGCGCCCGTTGTCGTTTCTTGTGGAATTCACAACGAGCAGATCAAGTCTGAGGATATTCGAAGGATCGGTGATCTGGTGCAGGAAGCATTAACTGATTTGCTTGTTGCTGCCTGCAACAAAGATATGCGTTAAAGCCTTTATCTTTCATAGAAGGGGTTAACTGGGATGGATATTGTAGTAGGAGTTACAGGCGCCACCGGATCAATTTACGCAGTGAGATTGTTGGAGGCTTTAAAAAAGAATAAAGATGTCAATACGCACCTTATTATGAGCAACTGGGCCAAAAACAATCTGCAAATAGAAACAGAGTATTCTCCGGATTATTTAGAAAGTCTGGCTACAGTGGTATATGACAATAAAAATCTTGGAGCTAAAACATCAAGCGGTTCCTTTATTAATGACGGCATGATCGTGGTGCCCTGCAGCATGAAAACGTTGAGCTCTATTGCCAATGGCTACTGCGAAAACCTTATTTCAAGATCAGCCGATGTAATGATTAAGGAAGGCAGAAAACTGGTAATATGTCCGAGAGAAACCCCTTTAAGTTCGATCCATCTGGAGAATATGCTGCGGCTGGCAAAAATAGGAGTAAAAGTGGTTCCACCGATGCCTGCTTTTTACAATCACCCATCTAATATAGAGGATTTAATAAGCCATCACGTCATGAAGCTGCTTGACCAGTTCGGCATCAGGCATGCAAACGCCAAAAGATGGAACGGATAAGACTTAAGTCGCCCTTTGGAATTCTCTTATTTACAAAAGGAGTGATAGCAATGGAAGGGAACAGCCTTCGGGGATTTTTAGAGCAGTTGGAGAAAGCGGGACAGTTGGTTCATTATACCGATGAAGTTATGCCGGAGCCGGATGTACGGCGTATTG
>NZ_QFGB01000150.1:0-1106 GCF_004369245.1 Pelotomaculum sp. FP
GGGCTTATATGACTGGTAGAGGGTATAGGCGGTACCGGAAATGTAATAGCCGCCGGCCAGGCCGATGCCTTTACCGAAAGGCAGCTTGCCGTGTTTTTCCAGGTAGCCCGATTTTTCTACCGCGGTCGTCAGGCATTTCTTGTACTCGGTGTGCGGCACGTACATGTTGTTGATGGCTGTATAGCCTGATTCAACGGCGTTCTTCATCTTCAGTTCGTACGGGCTGATCCCCATCATTTCAGCCAGCTCGTCCAGCATGCACTCCATGGCAAACCTGGGCTGAACGCCGCCGAGACCACGCTGGGCGCCGCAGCTGGGCTTGTTGGTAAAAACGTTCCTTACATGGGTGCGGGCATTGGGCACTTTGTAGGGCAGGTGCACCATCGACGCGGTGTAGAACATCACCACGACGCCCCAGCCTGCGTATGCGCCTTTGTCCATAGTATTGTCAAATTCTACAGCTTGGATATAACCGTCTTTGTCCAGACCGATTTTCCATTTCATGTAGCATGGGTGCCGGCCTTTGCTCGTGAAGAATACTTCATCACGGTCGTAAGTTACTTTGACCGGCCGGCCAATCTTACGGGACAGAAGGCAGGCCACAAATTCCGATGAGGCTGCCTCGCCCTTGCCGCCGAAACCGCCGCCCACTGCGGGGAGCGTAACCCGGATCTTGCTCATGGGCATTTCTAATACGATGGACATCTGGCGGTGCAGGTAGTGCGGAACCTGGCTGCTGGCCCACAGGTGCAGCTGGCCGCTCTGGGTGTCATAGCTGGCCACGGCGGACATCGGCTCGATATAGCCGTGCTGCGGCCGGCCGGTTTTGAATTCTCTTTCTAAAATGTACTCGCACTTTTCAAAGGCTTTGTCCACGTCGCCGTAGATCTGCTCGCCTGTGTGCAGGAAGTTGCCCGGTTTATCTTCATGAATCAGTACTTCATCTGCGCGCGCCATAGACTCAAAGGGATCCAATAATACCGGCAGGGGCTCGTATTCTACTTCAATCAGGTCGCAGGCGGCCTCGGCGGTCTCTTCATCAATGGCGGCAACAGCGGCCACGCCTTCACCATAAAAGCGGACTTTATCTACGGCCAGAGCGGTCT
>NZ_QFGB01000151.1:0-1092 GCF_004369245.1 Pelotomaculum sp. FP
ATGATTTCGATCAGGTGGAGAACTGGCAAAAGCAATTAGTCTTTTTGCGCTTTATGTTTGACGTGCCGGAAGGCAGGCTCATCGTAGATTATCAAAAGGTTATAGATGAAGGCCTGGAGTCGATTATCGAGCGCCTCAAAGGAAAAATAAAGGCAATAGGAAGCTTAAACAGCAAGGAAGATTTTGACCGGTACAATTTCTACAAGGGGACCATTATGGCCCTGGAAGGCGTGATCAACTTCGCTGAGAACCACGCCGGGGAAGCGGAAAGATTAGCCGGGATTTGCCGGGAGCAAAAACGCAAAGAGGAACTCTTGGAAATTGCCCGTATCTGCAGAAAAGTCCCCGGAAAGCCGGCGGACACCTTCCACGAGGCGATGCAGTCCTTCTGGTTTGCCCATGTCTGTCTTTTCATCGAAATAAACGGCAGGGGTATTTCACCGGGGCGTTTTGACCAGTACATGTACAGGCCCTTTAGGAATGATTTTGCAAAAGGCAGCATTACTGAGGGAAAAGCTCTGGAACTATTGGAACTGATGCGGGTAAAATGCACTGAAATTACGCGGGCTCACGCAACCTTCACAGAATCCTACCTGGGCGGCAGTATCTACCAGAACGTTACTTTGGGTGGTGTGGACAGGTATGGCGTTCCCGCCGACAATAAGCTTTCCAAGTTGGTGCTGCAGGCGGGAGTAAATGTAAGGACCTGGCAGCCGACCATATCGGTAAGGTGGAGGGACGACTTAAGCGAAAGTTTCAAAATGAAAGTGGTCGACTGCATCAAGGCAGGTTCAGGCTATCCGGCCTTGTTCAACGACAAGCTGGCGACTGAAAGATTTATGAGCGTTACCGGCGCCAATTTGGAAGACGCCAGGGACTGGGCGCCCTGCGGCTGTGTGGATATGCAGATTTGCGGCAAGCGGATGCCGATGTATGCGGTAGCCAACACCAACAACCCGAAAATATTTGAGCTGGTCTTAAACGGCGGCGTCAACCCGGTTACCGGGGACAAGCTGGTTGACTTGAAAATTGATCTCAACAAGGCTTCCTATGAAGAAATAGTCGGGGAGTACAAGAGGGTTTGCGAGTTGA
>NZ_QFGB01000152.1:0-1092 GCF_004369245.1 Pelotomaculum sp. FP
ATGATTTCGATCAGGTGGAGAACTGGCAAAAGCAATTAGTCTTTTTGCGCTTTATGTTTGACGTGCCGGAAGGCAGGCTCATCGTAGATTATCAAAAGGTTATAGATGAAGGCCTGGAGTCGATTATAGAGCGCCTCAAAGGAAAAATGAAGGCAATAGGAAGCTTAAACAGCAAGGAAGATTTTGACCGGTACAATTTCTACAAGGGGACCATTATGGCCCTGGAAGGCGTGATCAACTTCGCTGAGAACCACGCCAAGGAAGCGGAAAGATTAGCCGGGATTTGCCGGGAGCAAAAACGCAAAGAGGAACTCTTGGAAATTGCCCGCATTTGCAGAAAAGTTCCCGGAAAGCCCGCGGACACCTTCCATGAGGCGATGCAGGCGTTCTGGTTTACGCAGGTCTGTCTTTTTATTGAAATAAACGGCAGGGGCATCTCCCCGGGTCGTTTTGACCAGTATATGTACCGCCCCTTTAAGAAGGATTTTGAAGCGGGTACTTTGACCGAGGAAAAAGCGCTGGAACTGTTGGAGCTGATGAGGATAAAATGCACCGAAATCGCGCGGGCACACGCCACCTTCACAGAATCCTACCTAGGCGGCAGCATCTACCAGAACGTTACTTTGGGTGGTGTGGACAGGTATGGCGTTCCCGCCGACAATAAGCTTTCCAAGTTGGTGCTGCAGGCGGGAGTGAATGTCAAGACCTGGCAGCCGACCATATCGGTAAGGTGGAGAGACGACTTAAGCGAAAGCTTCAAAATGAAAGTGGTCGACTGCATTAAGGCAGGTTCAGGCTATCCGGCCCTGTTCAACGACAAGCTGGCGACTGAACGGTTTATGAGCGTTACCGGAGCCAATCTGGAAGACGCCAGGGATTGGGCGCCTTGCGGTTGTGTGGATATGCAGATTTGCGGCAAACGTATGCCGATGTTTTCGGTGGCGAACACCAACAACCCGAAAATTTTTGAGCTGGTCTTAAACGGCGGCGTCAACCCGGTTACCGGGGACAAGCTGGTTGACTTGAAAATTGATCTCAACAAGGCTTCCTATGAAGAAATAGTCGGGGAGTACAAGAGGGTTTGCGAGTTGA
>NZ_QFGB01000153.1:0-1083 GCF_004369245.1 Pelotomaculum sp. FP
CAGCCAGCTTCTTTTTCTTTCTTTTCTTTTAAGGCCTTGAGGATCATTTCCGGAGTAATCGGCACTTCGTAGAACCTTACACCGATAGCGTCGTAGATCGCGTTGGTAATCGCCGGGAAGGTCGGCTGAACGGCGCCTTCACCGGTTTCCTTAACTCCAAACGGCGCGGTCGGGTCGTAGGCGTCCACAATATTGGTGTCCATATCCGGCATTTCCATAAATGTCGGGCACTTGTAGTCGTGGAAGTTCGGGTTCAGGTGCTTGCCGTTGGCGTCAAACTTCATATCTTCGTAAAGGCAGGCGCCCATGTTGAACACGATGGAACCTTCCACCTGGCCATCCACGGCCATCGGGTTAATCGGTTGTCCCACGTCGCCAGCCTCGGTTACCTTCCTGACGTATACACGCCCGGTCTCGGTGTCCACATCCACTTCGTGGATCTGGCAGCTGAAGCCAAATGTGGGAGAGTGGCCGATGTTGGCGCCCTGAATCCGGTTGCCGGTGATGATGTCAATGCCTTTGCGCCGCGGCGGCGAGAAGTGTCCAATCGCACTTAAAGCGCCAACGGAGTTGACATATTTTTGCACCACTGTTGCCCAGTCGATATTGAACTTGGGCTCGAACATGGAATAGATCTTGCGGTCTTTAATGGTTAACTGGTCAGCCCGGCAGCCAAGCAATCCGCCGGCCATTTCTTTAAGCTTGAAGTTGATTTCTTTGGCCGCTTCCAGGATGGCATAACCGGAAGCATAGGTTAAACGGCTGGCAAAACTACCCAAGTCGAAGCTGCCGATTTCCGTGTCGCCTAATTGAACGTGCACGTCTTCAAAATGGATGCCCAGCGCTTCAGCCGCCATCTGGGCCATGGCAGTAATGCAGCCCTGGCCGATTTCGGCAGCCGCGCAAAGCAGGGTCACGCCGCCCTCGGTGTCTACCTTCAGCGTTACTGAGGTATGGGGCTTATATGACTGGTAGAGGGTATAGGCGGTACCGGAAATGTAATAGCCGCCGGCCAGGCCGATGCCTTTACCGAAAGGCAGCTTGCCGTGTTTTTCCAGGTAGCCCGATTTTTCTACCGCGGTC
>NZ_QFGB01000154.1:0-922 GCF_004369245.1 Pelotomaculum sp. FP
GACCACCCTCTCAGACCCAGATATTGTAATTTTCTGGGCTTAGTTTGTTATATTCTTTTGTCTCGCATAATGAAATATTTTTTCCAATTCTTTTTTAAAGTGGGCTTGACATTTTACCGCTGGGCTTTTATCGACATATATTTGAATTGTGAGTACCATCTATTTTTCAATCAGGCAATATCAATCTCCTTGTAATAAAAGCCTTTTTGGCTTGCGGGCTATTTTATGGTAATCGTCGTTTATAGTTATACCAATTAACCCCGCCAACAGAGGAAATAGTACCAATAGATGTATAATCGTGTTAATCCCCCAGTATTCAACCAGTAATCCTATCAAACCCACTCCCAGTCCCCCAAGGCCGATTGTAAAGCCCAGCATTAAACCAGAGGCCATTGCCTTATTTTCTTTTAATATGTCCTGAGCTAATACAACGGTCACTGAAAAAGAAGACAGGAGAAACGTACCAGCCAGAATCACTAAAAAATAACTTAAAGCTCCGCTGCTGTTCAAGTAAAGGTATAACAGTGGGGTAGCCAGAATTAATGAGTCAACAATTACCGGCTTGCGCCCAATAATATCAGAAATATATCCGCCAATCAACCCTCCCACAGCACCGGCAAAAAGCATCAGAGACAACAGTACTCAACACTTTAGCTTAGTCACTGAATTTCAAGGGTATTTTTGCGGAGGTAAGGATATTGAGGCAATTACAGATAAAAAATCGGGGAGAGATGGTTGTTCCCCGACCAGCTATAGGTGTTATTTGTCCTTTAATTATAAAAGCCAGTACCTAACTAGGGCTTGCTGAATAGCCAAAAATTCCAGTAATACCAAGGGATTGAGGGTACTTTTGTCGAATTATTATCCAAGGAAAACAAGCTAAAATATGCAAAAAGCTTGCACTTTGGAGGTCAAAAAATGT
>NZ_QFGB01000155.1:0-902 GCF_004369245.1 Pelotomaculum sp. FP
CAGTCATCAGGGCGACCTCCTGGAAATTATTTATACTTGAATATTCCCTGATTCTGTCGACTTGAGGGTTTTCCCTTCTTTATTATTATCTATGAGTTACCTAATTCTGGTTAACCGAACACCTATGTACAAAAAACATACGTATTTTCCTAGTTAGTTCACCTCCATTCTTTCTTATTAAGATTATAATATACACCACATTTTTATGTCAACAACTTAATATTAAATAATTCATAATAAGTTATTTTGAATGTATATTTTAATTATCAAATATTATTTTTACTTGAGTAATGCTAATTGCATTAAGTTATTCACTTAGTATTTATTATTTGTGAATTATCAATAAATAACTGGAACATAAAAAAAACCAGGAAATAGATCTCCCTGGTCTGCAAATAATATATTTTTTTCTATAAATTGTCCAGAGGACTAAACTGTCTGTGTTTCTTTTGTATGTCCTCTGTCAGAAGGGATATATATTTTCTGGTTGATATTAGGGTAGCATGTCCCATTATCTGTTGAAGGGAAAATAAGTCTCCACCTGCCATAAGGTACTGTTTAGCGAAGGTATGTCTAAACGTATGCGGAGATAAGCGTTTCCCCTCTATTCCTGCTTTTTTGCCAATTAAAACAATTTTTCTAAGAACATTACGAGGTAATAAGGCAGTTCCTTGTCTCGTTGAAAAGAAAAATCCTTCGTCAATATCATTAGGAACAATTTTCTCCCTTCTGGATAGATATTTAAAAATTTCCCTTTTAACCCCTCTGCCATATGGCGGTTTAAACCCCTAATTTTAGAGTCTACTCCCCTTATTCTCTTGTTTACATAGAATTAATAAATATTGCTCACGGAACAGGAAAACCAATAAGCCTCAATTCATTTATTGTGAACAGCTAAGGCG
>NZ_QFGB01000156.1:0-860 GCF_004369245.1 Pelotomaculum sp. FP
CTGTCAAATCCGACGATGAAGCCGGCGCTGACCTCCATCCCGTTGTTCTGGATAGTCTTCACTGAGGCAATCAGGTTGCGGTTGATGTTGTTAAACTTGTTGCACTCCTTGAGGCTCTCCTCGCTGGGAGTCTCGATGCCGACAAAGACGTGATTGAACCCTGCCTGCCTCATCAACACCATCAGGGCAGAGTCATCCGCCAGGTTGATGGATGCCTCGGTGAAGAAGCTGAAGGGGTATTTGTGCTTTTCCATCCAATCGATCATCAATGGCAGGACCTCTGTTTTCAGCCGGTTCTTGTTGCCGATGAAGTTGTCGTCTACCACGAAGACCGAGCCCCTCCAGCCGGTGTTGTAGATGGTGTCGAGTTCGCTGATAAACTGGGCGGTGTTTTTTAGACGCGGTTTGCGACCGAAGAGGGATGTGATATTGCAGAACTCGCAATCGTAAGGGCAGCCCCGGGAGTACTGGACACTCATGGACGTATAGTCCTTGTTGTTTATCAGCTCCCAGGCAGGTATCGGCGTACTGTTCATGGCCGGCCACTCGCTGCTGTTGTAGATATGTCCGGCTGTGCCCTGCTCCAGGTCCTTAAGGAAAGGTGGCAGAGTGGTCTCCGCCTCGCCCAGCACCAGGTGGTCGGCTTCGGGAAACTCCTCCGGCTCCATGGTGAACAGCGGCCCTCCGGCCACGGTCTTTACACCTAGGGCCTGGCAACGGTTCAGGATCTTCTTGGCCGAGACTTTTTGAATGACCATGGCGCTGATGAACACACAGTCGGCCCATCGCAGGTCGTCGTCAGTAACTTTTTTAACGTTCATGTCGATCAGCCGCTTATCCCATGCTGCGGGCAGCATGGC
>NZ_QFGB01000157.1:0-825 GCF_004369245.1 Pelotomaculum sp. FP
AATTCCTTATTCAACAAGTTGGACAATAAAACTGCCATCTGGGCCCGGTTGATCACACTGTTAGGCTCAAAGACGTTGCCCGGCAGCCCCTGCATGAGTTCATTATCCACCAGTGCGGCCACATATTCTTGATATCCGTACGGTATCTGATCGGCGTCGGCAAAGTCAAGGGACGAGCCAGTGGCGCTCAGGTCAAAAGCCAGGCAGACCAGGGCGGCGACCTGCGCCCTCGTTGCCGCGCCGGTGGGCTCCAGCTGGTTGAGGTAGTTCTTATCGAGCATCCCCCGCTCAACACCCATAATCAGGTAACCTCTCCCCCAGGGTAAATATGGCACCTGGTAGGCAACATCCGCCTCTTCCATAGCCCTGGCCTGATCGTCCAAACCAAGCATCCTGATCAGCATGGCCACGGCCTCCAGCCTGGTGACACTCTGGTAGGGCAAAAATCTCCCATCCGGGTATCCCTCTAAGATCTCCAGCGCACTCATTTCCGTAATTTCCTGCTCAGCCCATGAGGCCTCACCTATATCCAGCAGCTGACCAACCCCGGCCTCCGAGCTTAAAGCGCCGCTAAAAACCATAACTGCAGCTAAAGCTGCAATAAAAAAACCCAAATGTATTTTTCTCGGCATAATAACATACCCCCTTACTAAAAGTAGACGCCTGATAGCAGAAAAAGGTTCTACTATTAGAGACCTCCAGGAAAAAGCTGCATAAATATCGGCGCCCGATTGGCTGCAAGATAAACCTTAAAACAATAATTACCACCCTTTAGAGCTAATAATTATCTTTACCTGTTAAAATTTCCTGCTCCATCCCTGACAT
>NZ_QFGB01000158.1:0-768 GCF_004369245.1 Pelotomaculum sp. FP
CACCTCAAGATTATCCTATCGCAAAATATACTTTCTTAATAATTCCAGTTTTCATGCTTTACCGGATTAAATGCTCCTTAATAATCTTACTTCTGACATTATTTTCAATGGTTTCGGCAACTACTTCTTTACTCCCTTTAATAGATAAGAAACTATTTGGTCAGTAACTTCATCCAGAGTTTCCGGTAAATCTGAGTCGTCACTTTTTATTATATCTGTCATAATGCTACCCCCTGGTTCTTATTCTACCGAAACCTTACTTTTTAATTCTTACCCACTGCCTTATGTTTAACGGCGGGGCACGATGCGGTACATAATCTCATTAACAACGCGGAGGTTGCCACAGATTTTCGGAAATTATAGGGCTGGCTATTAATCAAAGGCCGATCCCACAGAAAAGAAAGTACTCAACGGCGGGAAAGTTATACTCTACTTATAAGCCTCCCGGTATCTTTTAAAAAATATTTCACTACGCCGGAAGCATTTTTTAATTCTACGGGTAAAGGCTCAGAAGGCTCGTCGCTAGTGTTTATATTGTTATCTTGGTTATAGTTACTAAAAAACCGGAGGCGTGTATGAACGCTTCCGGTTAAATTTTAATAGCTTTTTAATTGCAACAAATGAAACACGTTGACGAATTAAAGGTTAGATATGAACTTCTTCTCTATCTTTAAAAGCATTGAAAAGGATACTAATATCGTGTTACTTTGAAAATAACCCATTAATTAATCTGTCTCCCTTGGGCAGTTCTGGAGTCAATTACCTGAT
>NZ_QFGB01000159.1:0-745 GCF_004369245.1 Pelotomaculum sp. FP
AGCATAGCCATGACTTCAGGAGCAATTTTGTCAATCAATTTGTGATTGACCACAGAATGTTTTTTTAAGTAATAATCAATCAAAATAGGTATATCTTCAGGCCGCTCTCTGAGGGCAGGCAGTTTTAGCGAAAATACATTTAAACGATAAAATAAATCCTGGCGGAAAGTACCGTTTTTTAACATTGTTGCCATCTCACGATTGGTTGCCGCAATAACTCGAATATCCACTTTAATAGGCTTGACTCCGCCCACCCGGTAAAATTCATGGCTTTCCAAAACTCTGAGCAGTTTGGACTGCATCTCCAGCGGTAATTCGCCAATCTCATCCAGGAAAACAGTCCCGCCGTCGGCAATTTCAAACTTGCCGGGCTTTCCCTTCTTTTGCGCGCCGGTAAACGCGCCAGACTCATAGCCGAATAGTTCGCTTTCTATCAGGCTTGATGGAATTGCACTACAGTCGACTACCACAAAAGGTTGGTCGCAGCGCATGCTTTCTTCATGAATGGCGTAAGCAAACAGATCTTTGCCGGTACCGCTTTCCCCGACAATCATAACCGACACGTCACTCTCAGCCACTTTTTTTGCAATCATAATCAGGTCATACATCTGCTTGCTTTTATATACAATCCTCTCAAAACCGTAATTGCCATGAATTTGTTTTATGACCTCTTCGGCACGCTCCAAATATTTTATCCGGTTTTTGGCTTCCTGCAGTTCAAAACTCATTCGTTGGATTTCCGTAA
>NZ_QFGB01000160.1:0-743 GCF_004369245.1 Pelotomaculum sp. FP
GAATACGAAACAGAAAAACGGCACTATGCCCACGTTGACTGCCCGGGCCACGCCGACTACATCAAGAACATGATCACCGGCGCCGCCCAGATGGACGGATCGATCCTGGTCGTATCCGCCGCTGACGGCCCCATGCCCCAGACCCGCGAGCACATTCTGCTGTCCCGCCAGGTTGGCGTTCCATACATCGTTGTCTATCTGAACAAAGCCGACCAGGTTGACGACCCCGAGCTGTTGGAACTGGTCGACATGGAAGTGCGCGAACTGCTTTCTTCCTACGAATTTCCCGGCGACGATACCCCGATTATCAGCGGCTCCGCATTAAAAGCCATGGAATGCGCCTGCGGCAAGAGAGACTGCCAGTGGTGCAAATCGATCTGGGAGCTGATGGACGCGGTAGACTCCTATATACCGACGCCGCAGCGGGCCATTGACAAGCCCTTCCTGATGCCGGTGGAAGACGTGTTTACGATTACCGGACGCGGCACCGTGGCCACCGGGCGTGTAGAGCGCGGCCAGATTAAAGTGCAGGAAGAAGTGGAGATCGTAGGTTTCACCGAGAAGCCGCGCAAGACCGTCGTAACCGGGGTTGAGATGTTCAGGAAGCTTTTGGACAGCGGCCAGGCCGGCGACAACATCGGCTGCCTGTTGCGGGGCGTGGACCGCAAAGAGATCGAGCGGGGCCAGGTGCTGGCCAAGCCCGGCAGCATCAAGCCGCACACGAAATTCAACGCTGAAGTATA
>NZ_QFGB01000162.1:0-711 GCF_004369245.1 Pelotomaculum sp. FP
CCTACGACCCGGATGTGACCTACCGCAAGAAAGCTTCTAAAGGGCATGTTGGACTAGTCCTAAATATTGCCGAAACTTGTGCTGATGAAAATCCTGTCCAAATAATCACCGATTATGCGGTCGAGAAAAACAGGGTTAGCGATGCTGAGATGTTAGAAAAGCGCATCCCTGAAATACAAAACAAAATGGATGTCACCGACTTTTACGTCGATGGAGGTTACTTCAGCGGAGGAGTAGAAAAACAGGCGCAAGATACCGGAATTACGGTACATTATACAGACATGACCGGGAAAAAACCGGATCCTGAAAAGCTCCCGCTAACTGCATTTACCATTAAAGACCATAAGACAGTGGATTCCTGTCCAGAAGGTCATGCTCCATATAGCTGTCAGTTCAATGGAAAAAGTAATGTGATCCTCGCTCATTTCGACAGGAATATTTGTTCAAACTGTCCCAGGCAAGGCGCCTGCCCGGTAAAATTCCGAAAAAATAATACCGTATTAAGAGTTGAACAGAGTGCTATATTTCTGGCCGAAGCCCGCGAACGGAAAGAAGACAAAAGAGCCAGGAAAGAAGCTACCAGCAAACGTACCGCCATTGAAGGAACCAACTCCTCGCTAAAGTGTTCACAGGGAGCAGGAAAACTCAAGGTACGGGGTAAAGTCAAAGCAACATTGGTTACTGGTATGAAAATCATTGGACACAACTTCA
>NZ_QFGB01000163.1:0-640 GCF_004369245.1 Pelotomaculum sp. FP
CTTCATTACAAATCATGTTCCTTTGCGTAATTCAATGTGTTCACTGGTTGCTGTTAAGGAAATGATATACCGCCTCCAAAACCCCTCCGCCAACAGCCAGCGCTTTATCGGAGATGGTGTCATATTCGGCGTCCTGGCGCGGGTCGATGTCACCTATCTTGGTCCCTTTGGGAACCCACAGCCCCTCTTTGAGCATGCCTCTTACCATTCCCGTCATTTCCGCATATACCGGTGTTGTTTCGACATAGGCCACCACATCTCCTTTTTCTACCTGCTCCCCGATAGAACAGCGCGGCGCCATCACTCCGTCCACCGGCGCCCTCAACAGCCTCTCCAGGGTATAGCCGTCCACCGCTCCCGGAGCGCCGGTGTCCGGAATGGCGCCGCCGCTGTAAATGGCCCGGCCCAGCCGGTGTCCCCGGCAGGTTTCTATTACCGCGTGGACGTCGACGCCGGCGGTGAAGCCCGGCCCCAGGCCGATTACCAGCGGGGCGTCCCCGATGGTGGTATCGAGATTGCGTTTGGCCATCCTCGCGTCCACCACCACCGCGGGACGCGCATCTTTTACCACGGCCGCCGCGGGGTCTACCAGCACCGGGATGACCTTTTTTTCAAGCAATGACAGGGCCTCTTCCACCGA
>NZ_QFGB01000164.1:0-627 GCF_004369245.1 Pelotomaculum sp. FP
GCAAATGATTTTTGTTGGTCTCGGTACCCGTACTTTGGGAACCGGTTCCCGAACCTATCTGGATTACCCATATTTCCCTCAATTGGAATTTTGGTTGTCCGGTGGTTCTAATACTATTATACGAGGGTGTTATATGATGAAAGCGGATGAGGTCACTAAAAAAATTGCTGCAGAAAACTTGATTAAGACACGGATGGGGATATCTTTTGAGAAAATCCTGGAAAATGTTAACGAGGCTATCTGCGTAATAGACGAACATGGCGTCGTTACTTATTGGAATAACCGCTCAGAGAAGCTTTACGGCGTTGACCGTATGGAGATTGTCGGCGCCGATATTGCACAATTTTTCCCCAACGCCTTGTGTCTGGACGTTTTGCGTAATGGCAATCCCGTTGAATATGTTGAACACCGGCCTCGGGAGGGCAATGTGGTTATAATAAGTTGTATCCCGATTCGTGATGGCGACCATGTTATCGGGGTAGTTTCTATTGACCATGATGTTACGGAAATCCAACGAATGAGTTTTGAACTGCAGGAAGCCAAAAACCGGATAAAATATTTGGAGCGTGCCGAAGAGGTCATAAAACAAATTCATGGCAATTACGGTTTTGAGAGGATTGTATATAA
>NZ_QFGB01000165.1:0-609 GCF_004369245.1 Pelotomaculum sp. FP
AACTCAACCACAACCTGCTGAAGCAGGTTGGTTGTAATAGCCGCTAAAGCAGCTTAAAAATCTCCAAGTGTAAAATTATCAGGTTTTTGGTTTTCCTCTATATCTTGATTTTTTATATATTCCATAATTATTTCGTCGGTGACATTCCCGCTGCTTGCGGCAAAATATCCCCTTGCCCACAAGTGTTGTCCCCAGAACTGCTTGTTTAGCTCTTTGTATTCCATCAGCAACTTCCTTGAGCTATAGCCTTTGATATACTGCACCAGCTTGCTCACAGACAGATGCGGGGGAACTGACACCAACAAGTGCACATGATCTTTTGATACATGACCGGCCAATATCTCAACTTCGTTGTTTTTAGCCACGAGCCTTATAAGGTCCCTTACTCTTACCGCTATTTTCCCGCCCAACACCGGTTTACGATATTTTGTTATCCACACCAAGTGTATCTTAATATCAAAGGTTACATGTGATGTCTTCCTGTAGTTCTGCATTTCATCACCTCTAGCTTAAGTATTCCTTTTGCTAGAAGCGATGATTCTACTACTGGGTTAACCTAAAGGCTTCGGCTGGAAGCCGAGGGATTTAACCCCATTATACAGACATTAA
>NZ_QFGB01000166.1:0-586 GCF_004369245.1 Pelotomaculum sp. FP
CACCTCCTTTCTAAGGAGAACATGTCAGACGTCAGAAGTCAGACGTCGGACGTCAGGATAGAAGGAATTCGCATACGCGAATTCCAACCTAAGACTGACGACCGCTGCCCGACGACCGACGACTGATAACTCCGAGGTCGACCATCCATCGACACACTGTTTAGTTTTGAGAGACCGTGGGACTATAGCTCAGCCGGCTAGAGCGCACGCCTGATAAGCGTGAGGTCGGTGGTTCGAGTCCACCTAGTCCCACCATTAAATAGAAGTGGGACGTGAGAAGTGAGACGTGGGAATAGAAGGAATTGGCTAACGCCAATTCCTATAAGGATCTCACATCAAACCTCTAACGACGCACCTTCTGATATGGGGGTGTAGCTCAGCTGGGAGAGCACCTGCCTTGCAAGCAGGGGGTCAGCGGTTCGAGCCCGCTCATCTCCACCATCTCTCAAAAGCAACAATGTTCTTTGAAAACTGCACAGCATAGGAGAACAAGAGTAACTAGAGCATAGAAGATGTTCTAAGTAGCGCGCGAAATTAGGTCAAGCTACAAAGGGCATACGGTGGATGCCTAGGCGCACAGGGCCGA
>NZ_QFGB01000167.1:0-509 GCF_004369245.1 Pelotomaculum sp. FP
TTGTCTTTTACAGGAATCGTCATGGCAAATTCCCAGTTGGCTGCTTCAACTTCTTTTTGGCTGTCAATGGGTTCCATAACGAGGGCTTTTTCCTTCGACGGGCAGGTATTCATGCAGACTTCACAGCCCATGCAATCCAACGGTGTGACCTGCATGCGATAAGCTAACCCGGAGAGCTGTTTGCCGATGGCTGGTTTGGTTTCAAACGCAGCCGGAGCGTTCTTGGCTTCTTCCTCGGTCAACAGGATCGGCCTGATGGCTGCGTGCGGGCAGACAAACGAACACTGGTTGCACTGGATGCAGTTTTCTTTGATCCACCTGGGCACAAACGCTGCCACGCCGCGTTTTTCATATGCGGTAGTGCCGGGCGGGAAGGTGCCGTCTTCCACACCTTTAAAGGCGCTGACGGGAAGCGTATCTCCCTCGTTCCTGGCCATGATCCGCAAGACGTTCTTAATGAAATCGGGCTCGTCTTTTTCTACAACCGGCTCATCAGGAGCGTCAGCCCA
>NZ_QFGB01000168.1:0-503 GCF_004369245.1 Pelotomaculum sp. FP
GTACTGTACACGGATTATATCAAAGGACACTGGACCGAGCCCATGTATCTAAGGGCAGGGGGAGCGTTGAAGCACGTGCTTTCCAATCTGACACCGAAGATCTGGGATGATGAGTTGCTGGTGGGAAGCATGTCGCGCTATTTCAGGGGGGTCCAGGTATACCCTGAATATGAAGCCTGGATGCTGGAGGGCTTTAAAAACGTCAAAAGGGAAGAAGAAAGGTACATCAAGGGTACGCTCCAGGAACGCAAGGGAGACAGGCTCGGGATTTACCGGATTTATCCGGAAGATAAAGAAAAGATCCTGGAAGTCGCCAGGTTCTGGGAAGGCAAAGACTGGCGGTCGCTATCAGAGAGATACCTGAAAGAAACGATGGATGATTTCGATCAGGTGGAGAACTGGCAAAAGCAATTAGTCTTTTTGCGCTTTATGTTTGACGTGCCGGAAGGCAGGCTCATCGTAGATTATCAAAAGGTTATAGATGAAGGCCTGGAGTCGATTAT
>NZ_QFGB01000169.1:0-480 GCF_004369245.1 Pelotomaculum sp. FP
TGTAAGCTTTATTCCAGCTACGATCATTTTCCTCAACGTATCAAGTTTTTCTTTCATAAAGGTTTGCAACATAAATTCTTCTTGAGAAGCACAAAAATAAGCAATAAACTCATTCATTACATCCTTATCCTTCTTAAACAATGGCTTTGTCTTATCATATTAAGTCTGCACCTCTACTTATAATTTTAAAGTATACATATATACTCGTCTAATTCTTAAAATTTAATATATCAGGACATATCATAGACAACATCTATAGATGGCATTCTCAATCCATTTCTACAGTTAAATGGAAATAACAAACGTGAAATCGTAACCATTTAAGGTTGAATCTTTGCTTTTACGTATAAAATTTGATCCAACGAATAATAAAGCGGCTATAGACTTATTAACGTTCATTGCATCCACGGAATACCGCTGTAAATACTTGTCATAGACCTGCTGATAGCTGTTGACAGTAGTTGTTAGATTTGATATAAT
>NZ_QFGB01000170.1:0-451 GCF_004369245.1 Pelotomaculum sp. FP
CACCTCCTTTCTAAGGAGAACATGTCAGACGTCAGAAGTCAGACGTCGGACGTCAGGATAGAAGGAATTCGCATACGCGAATTCCAACCTAAGACTGACGACCGCTGCCCGACGACCGACGACTGATTACTCCGAGGTCGACCATCCATCGACACACTGTTTAGTTTTGAGAGACTGTAATGAGAGGCAAACGCCTCTCATTTTAAAGGCTCTCTACAGTTTGAGCGTGAGAAATGAGAAGAAAGACATGGGAAGGAAGGATGACTTGAGGGTTTAGGACCCAAAAGGAATGCCAGATAGTCCCACGTCCCACGACTCAAGGCCGTTCTTTGAAAACTGCACAGCATAGGAGAACAAGAGTAACTAGAGCATAGAAGATGTTCTAAGTAGCGCGCGAAATTAGGTCAAGCTACAAAGGGCATACGGTGGATGCCTAGGCGCACAGGGCCGA
>NZ_QFGB01000171.1:0-377 GCF_004369245.1 Pelotomaculum sp. FP
CGGCGAAGTGTTTAATCCCTGCGACCTTTTTCAGGTCGATATACCGATAGAGCTTCGCAATAAGCAAAAGGAGAAAGCTTTGAGGCAGGCTGCCAAACTTTTGATTACCCAAGGCGTTATAAGCCCCCAGCATATCACGCTGCCCGCTTAACCCATTCTACGCTCTGCTTCTGTTAGGGCTTGTTTGCTATACTCTTTTTTAACCTCAGGGGCCTTCAACCCTTGCTGTGAATGTTTTCACGCTATATCACCTCGTATAATAGTATTAGAACCACCGGACAACCAAAATTCCAATTGAGGGAAATATGGGTAATCCAGATAGGTTCGGGAACCGGTTCCCAAAGTACGGGTACCGAGACCAACAAAAATCATTTGCC
>NZ_QFGB01000172.1:0-354 GCF_004369245.1 Pelotomaculum sp. FP
TTCTTTTGGCGAGAAAAGCTTCCAGTCCTTCTTGATAATCACCGGTTAAAGAGGCGCTGAGAACGCCCTGGCGCTCCACCTCCAGCTGCCGTTCCAGGAGTGTTAAAAATGCGTGATTTAAACCGGCCTTGGCAATGGCAAAAGACTGCGTCGCACCTCTTGCCAGTTGTTCCGCCATCAGGCCGGAGGCGGTCATGAGCTCTTCCTGCTCCACCACGCGATGGACCAGACCCATTGCCTGCGCTTGTTCAGCATCGTAAACCGGATCGAGAAAAATCATCTCGCTGGCCTTACCAAACCCCGCCAGCAAACCCACCCACAGGCTCCACCCCACATCAGGCGCCAAACCAAGGC
>NZ_QFGB01000174.1:0-314 GCF_004369245.1 Pelotomaculum sp. FP
CCGTGCTTGCCGGCGCGGGCCGCCTCTACCGCCGCGTTTAAGGCCAGGATATTGGTCTGGAAGGCAATCTCATCAATTGCCTTGATTATTTTAGATATATTAGCGGCGGATTCATTAATATCGCTCATGGCCCTGACCATCTGAATCATCTGATTATTGCCTTTCTCCGCGATACTTCTGGCCTGGGTGGCAAGCTGGTTGGCCTGCATGGCGTTATCGGCGTTTTGTTTGGTCTGGGAGTTCATTTCATTCATGGAGGAAGTGAGCTGTTCCATGGTGCTGGCCGACTCTGCCGCGCCCTGCGACAGGGACTG
>NZ_QFGB01000175.1:0-296 GCF_004369245.1 Pelotomaculum sp. FP
GGCCCTGTGCGCCTAGGCATCCACCGTATGCCCTTTGTAGCTTGACCTAATTTCGCGCGCTACTTAGAACATCTTCTATGCTCTAGTTACTCTTGTTCTCCTATGCTGTGCAGTTTTCAAAGAACGGTTTGAGAGTCTTTAAAATGAGAGGCGTTTGCCTCTCATTACAGTCTCTCAAAACTAAACAGTGTGTCGATGGATGGTCGACCTCGGAGTTATCAGTCGTCGGTCGTCGGGCAGCGGTCGTCAGTCTTAGGTTGGAATTCGCGTATGCGAATTCCTTCTATCCTGACGTC
>NZ_QFGB01000176.1:0-253 GCF_004369245.1 Pelotomaculum sp. FP
TAAGGATGTAATGAATGAGTTTATTGCTTATTTTTGTGCTTCTCAAGAAGAATTTATGTTGCAAACCTTTATGAAAGAAAAACTTGATACGTTGAGGAAAATGATCGTAGCTGGAATAAAGCTTACACGGGTCTTTGACACTTGCGCTAATATAGAAATCTCTACAAGCCTTGAAAACAGGGCTTTTTTTATTAAAAAAATGTCAAATTCTCTCCAATTCTTAGTGAGTAATTTTGCGTAATGTGTTATAATG
>NZ_QFGB01000177.1:0-247 GCF_004369245.1 Pelotomaculum sp. FP
ATTTTGACCACTACTAAGAAATAAAAAAATTACTCACTTTTTTAAAATACAAAAAAGCTTGAACACCTTGCAAACACAGGGCTTTCAAGCTTTTTATATTTTTTAACTGTCAAAGATGAGATTATATCAAATCTAACAACTACTGTCAACAGCTATCAGCAGGTCTATGACAAGTATTTACAGCGGTATTCCGTGGATGCAATGAACGTTAATAAGTCTATAGCCGCTTTATTATTCGTTGGATCAA